>NZ_JALKIK010000015.1:0-105779 GCF_023050955.1 Anaerobiospirillum sp. NML120511 | reverse complement strand
CTTTTTTTACGTGTGCTGAAACGTTCCGAACTTTTCCTTTTTACTCTTCCGCATATACTGCTTGAGACATAAAAGTAGTACGCAGATTGGCAAGCCGAGATCATCATTTTTATAATTCCGATAACAGTCTGTCCAAAGTGGTTGCCACTAATGATCTGAAGGTTTTTGGCATTGGAAACGCAAACGGCACTATCGATTTCAGCTTTACTAAGGCTGACTCCGCTCCAGATAAAGTTTTAGAAAAGATTGATGGCCTCATTGCGCTGTATGACGGTGAGCGCGCTACCCTTGGTGCTTTCCAAAACCGTTTAGAATCATCTATCCGCAATCAGGCCAACGTTTCTGCCAACCAGGCAGATGCCCGTAGCAGAATTCGCGACGCAGACTTCGCAGAAGAGTCCGCAAACCTTTCCCAGCAGTCCATTATCCAGCAGGCTGCAACCTCCATGCTGATGCAGGCTAATACCCGCCCTATGCTCGGCCTTGCACTCTTAGGTTAAACCTAATCTAATCTACAAAACATTTTAGCCATTATCAGTTCAGTCATAAGCTATGCTAGATGACTGAGCACATAAGGAAACATAGAAGAGCTGATTAGTGCTTTTATCAGCCCTCATGCGAGAAGAAGGAAACAAACATGGCTATCTACGTTAACACCAACATAAGCTCGCTCAACGGCCGTCGCTATCTCAATAACGTACAGAACCAGCTTACAACGACCTACCAGCGACTCAGTTCAGGTCTGAGAATTAACAGCGCCAAGGACGACGCTGCCGGCCTGCAGATCAGCTCCCGTCTGACTACTCAGATTAACGGTTTAAATCAGGGCAACCGTAACTCAAACGACGCCATTGCTTTTGCTCAGACAGCTGAAGGCGCAATGGACGAAATCACTGGCATGCTGCAGAAAGTGCGTACCCTTGCAGTACAGGCCAACAACGGTACCAACACTGCCGACGACAAGAAAGCTCTAGGTGCCGAAATGAACTCCCTCATTAATGAAGTTCAGCGTGTCGTTACCAAGACTACTTATGGCGGCAAAACTATACTCAATGGCCAGCAGGATAACAGTCTTTATAAAGTTGATAACAAACACGCTGATGCAAGTATCACTTTTCAGGTAGGTGCAAACAGTGGTGATACCATTGCTATGACCATGAAGAACTTTGCACTTTCAAAGATTGTTGCAGATAACGGCAAAATTTTTGGAATTCAGACTGATGGCTCTGCAAAGATTGACCTCAATGGTGCAGATACAGCTCCTGATAAGATTCTTGCCGGCATTGATGCAGTAATTCAGAGTTTTGACAGTGAGCGCGCCGCCCTTGGCGCTTTCCAAAACCGTTTAGAATCATCTATCCGCAATCAGGCTAACGTTTCAGCTAACCAGGCTGATGCCCGCAGCAGAATTCGCGACGCAGACTTCGCCGAAGAGTCCGCAAACCTTTCCCAGCAGTCCATCATCCAGCAGGCTGCAACCTCCATGCTGATGCAGGCTAATACCAGACCTATGCTTGGCCTTGCTCTGTTAGGCTAAATCCTTTACAAAATAATTTAGCCAATAAGTATCAGCCATAATCTCACATATGGCTGAGTTAACAGAAATGAGCAGGACTAACTGTCAATTGCAGAAGGTCCTGCCGTGGGAATAAAGGGAAACAAAATGGCTATTTACGTAAATACCAATATAAGCTCACTCAATGGGCGTCGCTATCTTAATAACGTACAGAATCAGCTTGCTACTACCTACCAGAGACTGAGCTCTGGCCTGAGAATTAACAGTGCCAAGGACGATGCTGCAGGCCTGCAGATCAGCTCACGTCTGACAACTCAGATTAACGGTCTGAATCAGGGTAACCGTAATTCCAATGACGCAATTGCTTTTGCTCAGACAGCAGAAGGCGCAATGGACGAAATCACTGGCATGCTGCAGAAAGTACGTACCCTTGCAGTTCAGGCTAACAACGGTACCAACACTGCTGAAGATAAGAAAGCTCTTAGTGCCGAGGTAGACTCACTTCTTGAAGAGGTTCAGCGCGTTGTCGGTAAGACCACTTTTGGCGGTAAAACCATTCTTAACGGTAAGCAGGATAACAGTATTTATACAGATGGTGCAGCTCACGATGATGGAAAAATAACTTTCCAGGTAGGTGCTAACAGTGGTGATACTATTCAGTTTACTCTTAAAAACCTGGCACTTTCCAAGATGGTAGATGCCAATGACAAAACTATTTTTGGCATTGGGGCAAATGGCGCTATTGCTTTCGACTTCAATGATGCAGCGATGGCTCCGGATAAGCTTTTATCTAAGATCGACGCACTGATTGGCAAGTACGACGGCGAGCGTGCAAACCTGGGCGCTTTACAAAACCGTTTAGAATCATCTATCCGCAATCAGGCTAACGTTTCTGCAAACCAGGCCGATGCCCGCAGCAGAATTCGCGACGCAGACTTCGCCGAAGAATCTGCAAACCTTACTCAGCAATCCATTATCCAGCAAGCAGCGGCTTCCATGCTTATGCAGGCTAATACCCGCCCTCAGTTAGGTCTTGCACTGTTAGGTTAATATACTTTATAAAATAATTTAGCCATTGTTTAGTACTCACTCCAGTGCGAGTACTGATACACAGGTATTGTTTGCAGGCCATATACTCACATGTTTATGACCACTGCTTGAGAAGAAGGAAAGGAAGATGGCTATTTACGTTAATACGAACGTAAGCTCGTTAAACGGACGCAGGTATCTGAATAACGTCCAGAATCAGCTTACTACGACCTACCAGAGACTGAGTTCAGGTCTGAGAATTAACAGTGCTAAGGACGATGCCGCTGGCCTGCAGATCAGCTCACGTCTGACAACTCAGATTAACGGTCTTAATCAGGGTAACCGTAATGCCAATGATGGTATTGCCTTTGCCCAGACAGCTGAAGGCGCCATGGACGAAATTACTGGCATGCTTCAGAAAGTTCGTACCCTGGCAGTTCAGGCAAACAACGGTACCAACACTGCTGATGACAAGACCGCATTAAGCTCAGAAGTACAGTCATTGCTTGAGGAAGTTCAGCGTGTAGTAAAGAAAACAACCTACGGCGGTAAGAGCATCCTAAACGGTCAGCAAGAAAATGCTCTTTACGGTAAAGCAGCAACCGCTGACGTCAACAAGGATGCTAAAATATCTTTCCAGGTAGGTGCAAACAGTGGCGACACCATCACTTTTGAGATGAAGAACTTTGCACTATCTAAAATAGTTACTGATGCTAATAAAGAAGCATTTGGTATTGGTACCAATGGTGCAATTACATTTGACTTTAATGATGCCAAAATGGCTCCTGATAAGATACTTGCTGTAATTGACAGTGTAATTGCAAAGTATGACGGCGAGCGTGCAAACCTGGGCGCTTTACAAAACCGTTTAGAATCATCTATTCGCAACCAGGCCAACGTTTCTGCCAATCAGGCTGATGCCCGTAGCAGAATTCGCGACGCAGACTTTGCCGAAGAGTCTGCAAACCTGTCGCAGCAGTCTATTATTCAGCAGGCTGCCACCTCCATGCTGATGCAGGCTAATACCCGCCCTCAGCTCGGTCTGGCCCTGTTAGGCTAAGCCCCTTTTAATTTGTTATAACCTTTGTCTCTCTTATTTAGCAAGGCTAAATACAGCCTTCATAAAGCCCCGAGCTCTCAAAAGCCCTGGGCTTTTTTATTTGTGGTCTGCGCTGATTCTGGCATCAGGCTCAGCTGTTGTTATATCAGACATTTGAATGCGTAAGCCGGTCCTTGCTCCCATGCCCGATACTGGAATAGGATAGGCATAAACATATTATCTTTGTTATATGAGGAACTTCGTTATGAGCAAGGTTAATCTGGACAAGATTGCCGATGAAAGCAGCATAAGAGATATCAGACCAGGCGATGTTGAGCGTGTCCATGAGATTTTTACCTGGTATGTAAACAATACAGCTGTGACCTTCATGCATAAAGCTCCTTCCCTTGAGGAGTACCGTGAGCATGTTGCCACTATCAGACACCAATATCCTTTCCTGGTAGCTGAGCATGAGGGCAAGGTAGTCGGATTTGCCTATGCCAACGGATTTGGTCGTGGTGAGGCTTATAACTGGAGTGCTGAGCTCACCATTTACATAGATCCTGAACTGCGCCATGCTGGTCTGGGACGCAAGCTCTACGATGCCCTTGAGGTCATACTCAAGGATATGGGACTGTTAAATCTGTATGCCTGTGTTGGCATCCCTGCCGAAATTGAGGACGAATACCTCAACTACAACAGCTCTCAGTTCCATGAGCATATGGGCTTTAAAACTGTGGGCACCTTTGACCGCTGTGGCTACAAATTCAATCACTTCTATTCCATGATCTGGATGGAAAAGGTCATTGGAGAGCATCGAGACGGTCATGCTCCTGAACGCAAGGGACCACCTCACCATCACGTCTGAGTTTCGTCATGTTTACTGTAATGAACTGATCTGGCGGTTCAATGGTTTAACCGATGCAGCAGCGTGGCTGTGCAGCCATTAACTGGTGATGCAATGCACCTGTGACAGGTGGTGCTGTGCACCTGTGACAGGTGGCGCTGTGCAGCCAGCAACAACTTATATGCTGCAGTGTTAACAGGTTATGCTCTGCACCTTTGTCAGGTGATATACAGCACCTGTGACAGTTACGAAACAGTTTTACAAAGGGGCATGCTGTCTGTCGGTGGCATGCCCCTGTCTTTTCTTCTGCTATGCAGGACCATGCCTGCTCTTAAACTCTCTGGTGCACAGTGTGCAGATTTGTGTTTTCCCGTTTTCTGCTTTACGTGCGGGGTATGGCTGAAGCTTACTGTGTACTGGTCAGAGTTTTTGCCTTAGCTGTGCGTATGCAGCGGCCTGAGGTGGTCTTGCCGGGTGTTGAGTTGGTCTTGAGATGTTCAGTAGTGGTGCTTTCTGTCTTTTGCCTAATAGTGAGGTGATACAATCAGGTGCTGATTTTTCCTGAAAAAAGACAAAAAAGATATTGCTGTACTGTAATGGTCATGGCATTTGTGCTATCTTTTTGAGCTTTGCCGGAGCTGTTTAAAGTTCCGGGAGCATTGTAACTGGCACGGGTCGATTTATCGATTTTCAAGGGATCGGCTTGCAGGCTGTCCCGTATGCCATGGATACAGCGCCACTGCATGCAGGAAGTATGTGCATGGACTGAAGTTAAGTTCAGTACTTATGCCTGATGTCCTGTCCTTACCGGGAAGTCATGGCACTTCGTCGGAATCTTTTTCAGTATCGAGTATTTTTTATGAGACTTAGCAGTTCCTTATCCAAAACCGCTTTAAGCCTGAGCCTGGGAGTGGGCCTGGCCTTTGGGGCATTTAACTGTACTGCCGTACAGGCTGCCGACAACGGTCCTGACTTAAACGAGCTGGCACGCTACGCCTCCATCGACCGCGCCCTGCTGGACAGCGCCATAACTCAGGCCACTTACCAGCAGAAGATTATCGACACCATGAACCGCCCTTACGAGGGTAAGCCATGGCATCAGTACCGCAAGCTCTTTATTACTGACAAGCGCATCAATGGCGGTATTGATTTCTACCTCAAGCACGAAGCTGAGCTGCAGCGCGCTCAGACTGAGCTTGGTGTAGCTCCTGAAATCATCTGCGCCATTATCGGCGTTGAAACTTTCTATGGTGCCAACATGGGTACCTGGAAGGTGCTTGATGCTCTGTACACCCTGGGCTTCCATTATCCAAAGCGTTCGGCCTACTTCTCAAAGGAGTTTGCCAATTACGTTAAGCTGGCCACCCGTGAGGGCTGGGTACTTACCGATACTCTGGGCTCCTATGCAGGTGCTATGGGTATGGGCCAGTTCATGCCAAGCTCTTACCTTAACTTTGCCATCGATTTTGACGGCGACCAGCATGTCAATCTGTTTAACAACACCCTCGATGCCATTGGCTCTGTTGCCAATTACTTCAAGGGTCATGGCTGGATTTATGGCGCCGGTGTGGTTTACCCAGCTCACCTCAAGGGCGTCAAGGGCAAGCCTGTCTCCAAGGCCACTATTGACCAGCTGATGAAGAAAGAGTGGAACCTCAAGCCAGCTGATCTTACCCGTGCCGGCATTACCACCAAGGTTGCCTTAAGCGCCGATCAGAATGTCCGCCTGTTCTCCTTTGAGCTGGAAAACGGCTCCTTTGAGTACATGGTTGGTCTGAACAATTTCAACACCATTACCCGCTATAACAAGAGCCCTCTGTACGCACGTGCAGTATTTGAGCTCTCTGAGGCCATTGCTGCAGGCTACCAGGAAGCCAAGCTGCTGCAGGGTCAGTATGTTGGCAAGGGTGGCCGCAACCCGTAATCTTTTATGGGGTACCACACTCTCTGGTGTGGTCACGACCTTTTACTGGGCCGTATTCCTTATGGAAGATGTAATCAGCAGGACCAGTAATTTTTATGATTCCCATAATCTTTTTGGGAATCATAATCTGTCAGAGGCAAGCTGATTTGCCTGGTCAGGTTTTCCACTTTAAAGGCGGAAACCATGCCCCGTGATCCTGTCATAGCTGAAAGTTCTCTTATCAGTTATGTAACGCATGGGGCACAAGGCTTTCTGACGGCCTTAAGTCAGAACCTTTGTGAGAAATAATTTTCCCGGGAGAGCAGCCGGCAATAAGGCCGGTTAGCTTACACGCAATGACAGCCAGTGAGGCGGCTGTCACAGGATCTGACAGCTTATGTCAGAGCCGCTGCCTGTTGAGGTTATTACCTGAAGGCAGGTGCCTGTAAGCCTCAGACTGATGCCATGGCTCTGAGCTGTATGAGTTTACAGCAAGGCCGTGAGCTTCCACAGGTTGCCAGCTTCCAGAGGCTGTCAGCCTCCCACAGCTGATGCTGCCGATGGCGCATCTGCTCCTGATCAGTCTGATGCGGTGGTGAGGCCGCCGTACAAATGCTGCATCATATGCCCTGTAATGTCAGCCGGTATGGTCCGGCGGTTCAGCTACAGGCGATCCCGGTCGGCGTCATGCGACGCGGCTTTGTAATTTATATTTTCTGAAGTTGATGAGAATTTCAAAAATTAAGCTCACCGGAGCAATACTGGCAGTTGTGATGGGCTGCTCTACCCTCCTGATCAATGGCTGTGAAAGTACTTCTGATGTGGTAACCACGACTCACGGCTCCAAGGCCGGTGACGGCTACACCTACGGTACCGGTCCTAACAAGACCCGACCTTACCCTCAGACTGAAAAGGTAGTCATCAAGGGTGTTAGCGGTGCCACTCCAAAATATGAGCCTGTTTCCCGTGGCGGCAACAAGGACTACACTGTACTTGGCCAGAACTATATGGTCTGGGCCGGATGTAATTCTTATCAGGAAGTAGGAACAGCCTCCTGGTATGGCCCTGGTTTCCATGGCAACAAGACATCAAACGGTGAAGTCTATAATCAGAAAGGCTTTACCGCTGCCCACAAAAATCTGCCTCTGCCATCCTTTGTGAAAGTTACCAACCTTGAAAATGGCAGAACTGTTATTGTTCGCGTCAACGACCGTGGTCCTTTCCATGGCAGCCGTATCATCGACCTGTCAGAGGGTGCAGCCAAAGCTATTGATATGACCCGCAAGGGCACGGCCAAGGTCAAGCTTGAGCTCGTTGATATCCGTGGCGGCAACGTGTCCGACCGTACCCAGAGCGCAGGCGGCCAGGTCCTGGCCGGTGTAATTGGAGCTGTGGTAAAAGATAAAGTCAGCTCCAAAAACCAGAGCAACCTTAGCAGTATTGGTCAATTCATTCATGAGGTAAGCAAGAACGGTCAGGCCAGTTCAGCCACTACCAGCGCTGCCATTGGCGCCGGTGTGTCCATAGCAGGACAGATCCTGAGCAAGGCTGACAACTTCAAGGACACCAGAGCCGGTGATACTGCCGGTTCCAGCGTTACCCGCACCATTACTACCACTACCTCAGGCCCGGATGGCCAGAAAAACATTGTTGATGAGCAGATTGATACCATCAACTATGGTGCTCCTCCAAAGCAGCCTGAAACCAAATACACTATTGATTATGCCAATCCTGTAGCTGCTCCATCATTTAATGCCAGCTATGTTCAGGTATTCAGCTCCAATACCCAGGAAGGTGCCGCCAAGCAGCGCTGGAAGCTCCAGCAGCAGACTCCTCACCAGGTGGTAGTAATGCCTGAAGACGGATTGTTCCGCGTTCGTGTCGGACCATTAAATGAAGGCGATCTCAACACTACACTTGAGTACATGAGACAGCTCGGTCACAGCGACGCCTTTATCAAGCGCCTTTAAAAAGTCATTCACACAGCGCGCTGCTGCTGTCACAGCAGGCAGGTGACGGCACAACATGAAGGTTCTGTATCAGCAGTCAGGTGACCTCACAACGTGAAGGTGCTGTATCAGCTGGCAAGTTCTGACTCAGAATGCCTTATCTGCCATGACAGAGCATGTTCTGTTATCAGGTCAGCACGGCGCTGATCACTAATGCCTGACTGAGATGGTTGCAGGAACTTTTTCCTGCAGTTGGCCGTCTTATTTTCGTGTTTGACACAAAGAGTTCCTCACAATGTTTAAACATGTGGGGCACAGTGACTTCCATGCGCTGTAGCAGATGCCAGGTGTTCGGCACTGCATTATATGTTTTTTCAGGCGCGGCCCGGCGGTCGCGCCTGTGCGCACCTGTAAGGACGGGATTTACGGCTTTACAGGCAGTTTTTCAGAACAATTACTTCTGCCCTGTGCAGAGGGCGGAACGGGTGCTCGAGCCAATGCCGTGCAGCAGTGGCCCTGCCCCTGGTATCAGATCTGCCAGGAGTCAGATCTGGCCAGCACTGTTTATTGCTTTGCTGATGGGCTATTGCGGCCTAATCGGAGTATTTATTGTGGAGATTAGAATGGATCAGAAAAATGGTCTGAGCTCACGTAAGTTTCAGTCTGACAAAAGCTTAAAGCGCTGGTGTCTGGCAGCCGCTGTGGGTTGCACACTGGTTAGCACAGCCCCGGCCTCTGCTGAAGCCATTCCCGATCCATTTGCAGCTGTGCGTGCCCAGCAGTCCGTAAATCCGGCTGCTCAGGGTCCAGCCACTGTCGATCCTGCCAACAGCGCAGCCAGTGCCCCTATCATCATTCCAGAGCCTCCTGTATTCAATGCCGAGTCCTGGGTACTGATGGACTATGCCACCGGTCAGGTTCTCTTTGAGCGCGACATGCACAAGCGCATCTGGCCTGCCTCCCTTACCAAGATGATGACCTCCTATGTCATCGGTATGGAAATCAAAGCCGGCCGTCTTGATCCTGAAAGCTATGTAACCATTCCTGAGAGTGCATGGGCTGCGCTGGACAAGTATGCCGACTCCTCCAAGATGTTTATTGAGGTAGGCAAGAAAGTAAAGGTCAGCGACCTTAACAAGGGTATTGTTATTCAGTCTGGTAATGACGCCTGCGTAGCCATGGCCATTGTGCTGGCCGGCTCCGAGGACGGCTTCGTTTCCGTGATGAACACCTATGCAGCTAAGCTTGGTCTTAAGGGCACCCATTTTGCCAATGTTCACGGTCTGTTTGATGAGCAGAACTACTCTACAGCCTATGACATGGCCATCCTGGGCCGTGCTCTGATCCGTGACCTTCCTGAAGAGTACAAGCTCTACAGCCAGAAGGAGTTTACCTTCAATGGTATCAAGCAGGTTAACCGCAACCGTCTGCTCTGGGACAAGACCATGAATGTAGACGGCATCAAGACCGGTCACCTCTCAGCTGTAGGCTATAACCTCGTATCTTCATCTGTTGAGGGCAATATGCGCCTTATCAGTACCATTATCGGTGCCAAGAGCGAGTCTGATCGATCCGCCATCTCAAAGCAGATGCTTACCTACGGTTTCCGCTACTACGAGACCTATGAACCATTCCCTGCAGGCAAGACCCTGCTTACCCGCGAGGTTCGCATGGGCAAGCAGGACAAGGTCAACCTTGCTGTGACCACTCCTGTAAATATCATGATTCCGCGCGGCTCCCAGCCAGGCATCAAGATCTCCTACGCCCTTAATCAGGCCACCTTTGTCGCCCCTATCAAGGAAGGCGATCAGCTGGGTGTAATCGAGTTCAAGCTCAAGGACAAGGTGCTGGCCAAGTACCCGCTTACCGCCACCAACTCCATTGAAGAAGGCAGCTTCATGTCCCGCATGTGGGACCGCATCATTATGGCCATCAGCGGCTAACAGCAATCAAAGGCAGACAGGAGGGCAAATGATGGTGCTGCTGCAGCGTCATACTTTGCCCGCTTTTGGTGAAAACAGCCTGTAAATGCCCTGCTGACTTATCATGACAGCGCCTTGCCTCTTAGCTCCTGATAGAATTAAGAGGCTTTTTTTGATCACGGACAATTTAATATGTCTTTAAAATACAAGTTTAATGAGGCTCTGGATTTTCCCTGCGACCAGCACATGCGCATTATCGTGCTCAATGAAGACAGCCAGCCACAGCGCCTTGTCGATCAGGTAAATTCAATCCTGCCTGAGAGCACTTCTGTAGACGGCGTAATTGACTCCCGTCTGAGTGCCAATGGCAAATATGTCTCCTACACTCTCAGAGTACGCTTTGACTCTGCAGAGAAGATGGAGCTGCTCTACGAAAAGCTCCCAAAGAGCGACTTCGTCAAGCACCTGCTCTGAGTCACGGCATACAGCCCACCTAACATGCAAAGGTCTGGCAGCTTGTACCATGAACCTGGCACCATTGTGGCTGACACTGCCCCTGTGATCCCGAATATGGATCAGTCCTGAAACCAACTGGCAATCCCCTGAAGATGAGCCCTCGCGCAAGCAACCGCATAAGGGCACCCGCGCAAGCACCCTGAATACGGGCACCCGCGCAAGCCCCTGAATACGGGCCCCCGCGCAAGCTCCTGAATACGGGCTCCTCGCGCCAGCCTCTTAATAAGGGCACCTCAAGTCAGAAACTGGCCGGTACTGTCACAGGTAATAGCCATGTTCTGCAGGGATCATGATAAGACTGACTATTCAGGGCTGCCTGAGCTACATGCTCTCAGGAAGTATTCACAATCAGGATAAAGTCAAAGCCTGAGGCAAAGGCATGGCCACATTTGAGGTGATGCTAAGTGCACTTCCAGCCCCCATGGCAAGTGCCTTAGGACCATGTGAAAGTCCAGGTCCGCCTGACTGTAAAGCCAATGCTTGCCAAGTGAGCATCCAGAGCACCTGGTTACCAATTACGCTGCTCTCAGCTCGCAATGCTGATTGAAAGCTGCTTGAGGTTTGCCTGATGGTTGCCCTGCTCAGTTCAGAAGCGTAAAGGGACAGTGCAATGTGAAGCCGTACAGTGACAGACGGAGACGGACAGTGCATGGCACAAGATGGCTGGCTGACAGACGGAGACGGACAGTGCATGGCACAGGATGGCTGGCTGACAGCCTGACTGACTATTTGTGATTTCCTGCTCCTGCAACCGCCGGGAGTAGTTTATGGCCCACTGTTGCGTACAGCGTTGCGTACAGCGGGTCTGCCGTTTTGTAAAGCAGGTTTGCTCCTGCCGGCCGGTGCAGCGGCCGTAAAATTCTTTGGAAGCGGTAGGAACTGTGCTTACCGTATTTGTTTTGAGATCCTGGAACCATGCTAGGCTTAAAAAGAAAAACTCACGAGTCCTCCAACGGATTTGAACACGAGTTCGGAAACTTCTTCAGCGCCCTCTGTTATCTGGTGGTAACCACCCTGCTTGCCTTTATCATTTTTATGGTACTGGCCATGTTCCGCATCTCCAGCTTTGCCTTCAACACCTACGATTCCCTCAATAACATCCCTTACAATGAGGTAGGACTGCTTCTGGGCACGTCTTCACTCATGTCTGATGGCAATACCAATCCTTTCTTTGTCAACCGTATACGCGCAGCCGCACTGCTCTACAAAAAGGGCAAGATTAAGTATGTGCTGGTATCAGGCGACAATATGCATGCCTCATACAATGAGCCACGTCAGATGACTCTGGCTCTTATCAGAGCCGGTGTGCCTAAGGAAAATATCATTGCCGACTATGCAGGTTTCTCCACTATCGACTCTGTTGCCCGTGCGCACCGCGTATTCATGCTCAAGAACGTTACTGTTATTTCCCAGGAGTTTCAGAATGAGCGTGCCCTCTTTATTGCCAATAACGAAGGCATGAGTGCCATTGGCTTTAATGCCTCTGATCCGGCCTCCAAACTGTCACACTACATAGTCTATGTAAGAGAGTTCTTTGCCCGCGTCAAATGCGTACTTGATATCTACTTCTTTGATACCCAGCCTACTTATCTTGGCGCTCCGGTGCAGATTGGCTCCAGCCCTATGCCAAAGCAGCCAAGCAACAAGCCAAAGCGTGCCACCTCCAGGCCTAAGCAGCCTGGCATGTCAGCATCAGCCCTGCACAATATCATCAGTGCTCAGGCTGTAAATTCCAAGGAGCAGACCGACGCCTCATCATTCCTCAAGCAAAAGCGTCTTGCCCGTCAGCGCCTTGAGCAGACTCTCAAGCGCGATCTGGAGAGTCAGGACAGCCCTGACCAGACCGAGCCGGCTGCACCGTCCGTAGAGGCACAGAACTGATATCAGGCCCCGGCACCTGCCTGCAAGTGCAGGCAGGTGCTGACCGGGATCTGTCATGACATAATGCTGCAGCACCGTGCTGCCCAGCCATGCCAGCCATACCGGCACTCCTGCACTTCCTGTCCCCACATGCCTTTCCATCCCTACTGCAGGCACGGACAAAGCCTGCAGCAATTAAGGCATGGCCAGGCTGTCAATATGAAGAGCAACAGTCCCGACCAGCACTTCTGGTCCTGCAATAAACAGTAAAGGCAGATCCCCGCAAGGAGATCTGCCTTTATTGTCTGTACCGGCCTGCAAAATGCCCACCGGGCTCTCACAGCCGCCACCTGCAGCATGACGGCCCGGCCCATAGGCCTGCGGTCATGCATGACAGTGCCTATGCTACGGTTACACTATTTTTCAGCCTGCCCGGCATAGGCGCCCTCTGCAGAGCCACTGTCTGGTGCCGAAGCAAGGGAAGCTTCCGGGATATGAGCGGCTGATGGGGCAGCCTGAGCTGCGGCACCGGCATCAGCATGGGTATCTGCCTTGCCGTTGCTCTCAGCTGGGTCGCCTGCCTTGCCATTGCTTTCAGCATGGGCATCTGGCTTGCCTTTGTCATCAGACTGGGCACCCTGGCCTTCGGCCTTTGCCTTGGCCTCGGCCTCGAGGCGGGCTTTCATAATTGGCTCGTAGTCGACTACTACCGGCTGCCAGCCTGTGTGTACCGCTACCTGAGTGGTGTATGGCACACGGCGGTGTTCGTAATCGGGCTCGTAGTCGAATTTAACCTTATTGCAGTTGATATAGCTGTCAGAGAAGTAGCGTGGATCCGGTACGGTCTTAAAGACACGTAAAAACCACATATACTGCTCAGGGTGACGGCTGATACCAGCCTCCAAAGCAGCACTGACACGCTGTAAGTAATCTTCGTTACTTTCACCCTGCTCAAGGTCCACACGGTTAAACTCCAGCACATAACTGGCTGTTTTAATATCGTAGAAGGTATTGAGCACCAGTACCTGAGATTTGGTCATGCGGGCAAGTTTAGGCAGAGAGCCCACCATGGACTTTGGAGTACCGAAGAAGTTTACGAAGGTAGTGGTATGTTCAGGTCCCAGATCCTCATCACAAAGAAAATAGCAGTTACGGCCATTTTTCAAGGCTCTGACAATAGAGCGGAAACCGGCACTGCGGGTGTGAATAGTGCCGCCAAAACGGATACGCTGGCGGTTTAAAAACCAGTTAAATACAGGATTTTTTTGCTCATTGACCACAGCAAACATAGGCAGGCCATTGCACGAAAGGTACAGGCCACTACGGTCAATGGCAAAGGTATGAGGGACGCAGAAAATAATAGGACGGGTGTTTTCTACGGCTTCACAAAGCACGTCAGGGTTAGTGACCACCCAGCGGCGCTGCAGCAGCGCACGTGACAGAAACATACCCTCTCCATAACTGAAGCCGGAAATAATGGCATGCATGAGCATGCGACGGTACAGCTGCCTGATTTCAGCTTGAGGACGGCCATAGAAAGCAGTATTGAGGCTGGCCATGGTGACGTCCCTGAAGCGCATGCTAATCATGCTGGCAGGCCATGAAAGAAGCCAGGCAATACCATCACGGATACGGTTGGGAATCATAGCCAGTAAAAAAAGCAGTCCCAGCACTGCCCAGGAACCCCAGTGTTTTGGTCCCAGCAGCTGCCGCCATTGATGAGGGTCATAGCCTGCATTGTCAATTACGACGTCATCAGTCTTATCCTGATTTAAAGTCTTTTTGCAATCGCCCATAACAACCTCAATAAGGGGAACTTAAGCCCCGAACTACCATGTACCAGACTAAAATCTCACAAATCATCCAGACCTGTGCCACGGCGCAGCTCTGACAAGCCCTCAGACCACAGCACGGCACGGCGCTGCAAGGCACGATCCTGCTATGCCATCACAGCACGGCACGGCGCTGCAAGGCTCGGTCCTGCCATGCCATCACAGCACGCCGGACATGACTGTGAATGGTCGTTTATACCTGCAGCATCAACCTGGCTGTACCCAGCAGCAAACCACAAGGGAAAACTCCGTTCACATGCCGCAACCTGGGCAGTCTGTAGTGATGTATGCCTGATTCCTCAAAGAAGCCAGCCTGCCAGTTGCCCTTAGCATGGTGTTCCAGCCGGGGCAGTATCCCCCTTGCCGGATCAGCATCTGCTGCAGGCCCAGGTACCACATCTGAACCCCCATTTCATCTGATCACATCAGATGGTGGGGTACGCACAAGCAGCGCTGGCAATTTTATCTGATGACCTCACCTCAAGCCTCAATCAGACTGCCGGGAATCAGACCGTCTCTCCTGATGGCCTGTTGTAAAAATATCGTCCGGTCTTTTCAAAAAGCATGGGGTACAGCCCCGTATTCAGTAAATTGCAGCCATATGGTCACTGTTACTGACAAACAAAGCAGAAAACAGCTGCCCCATACCGGTGCACAATCTGAAATTATAGCATAAGGCAGTGATGGCATTTAGGCCAATAATATCTCCAGAAACCGCGCTGGAGCACGCCCGCCCCGCAGGTTCCACTCAATTTCAGCCCGCTCTCTGCAATCAGCACATAAGCTCACGAATAAGGCTCCTTAGCGCCCCCAAATTCTTCCCCGCTGCAACATAGCCAGGCAATGCGCTGCAGCGTACTGTCGTGCGCTGTTGCGCGTTGAGATCCTGGCTGATATTGCTCTGCGGCACATTAAGCGACATACGGTGCACTCATGGCCGATATCGTATCGGTGCCACAGACTGGGCTGCGCCAGACTGCATGACCGCTCTTGCAGGCCGCAAAGTCTTTCTGGCATTGCAGGCGGGCCTTACTTATGTCAGCAGCCGTTTTGCTGTCGCAAAGATGCAACAGGCCCTGTGCATGACAGCACAGAGCCTGTTTCAAAGTAAGCAGTGCCGGCGCTGCCAGAGCCCTGGTGAGAGCTCCTCCCTGTGGAGGCATGCACGAGGCATGGCAGTGGCGGAGCCTTTGCGTACTAGAGAATCTTGTTTAAGAATTCTTGAGTACGACGCTCCTTTGGATGACTGAACACCTCATCAGGCGGGCCCATCTCAAGGATCTTGCCGCCGTCAACAAAGATCACACGGTCAGCTACCTCACGGGCAAAGCCCATTTCGTGAGTTACTACCATCATGGTCATACCGGACTTGGCCAGGGTCTTCATTACCTCCAGTACTTCCTTAACCATCTCAGGGTCAAGAGCTGAAGTTGGCTCATCAAATAACATGATCTTTGGATGCATGGCCAGAGCACGGGCAATGGCAACACGCTGCTGCTGACCACCGGACAGCTGGGAAGGGAAGGAGTGAGCCTTGTCCTTGAGGCCTACCTTATCCAGCAGATCAAGACCAATCTGCTCAGCTTCCTGCTGTGACTTGCCACGTACCTTGATAGGAGCCATGGTGATATTGTCGATCACACTTTTGTGAGGGAAGAGATTGAAGTGCTGGAATACCATGCCTACTTCAGCGCGAATGGTATTGATATTGGTCTTGCGGTCGATGTCATGACCATCAATGGAAATGACGCCGTCAGTTGGAACCTCAAGATAGTTAACACAGCGCAGCAGAGTACTCTTACCGGAACCTGAAGGGCCGATAACAACCACTACTTCGCTCTTGGCGACGTCAAGATCAATGCCTTTTAAGATCTCATTCTTGCCGTAGGTCTTGTGCAAATTGCGGATTTTAATCATGGAGCTCATCGTAAAACCTTAATAATCTAAGTCAGTATCAGCAACCGCCAGGTCCTGTAAGTTAATTACCCCCATGCACTCAGCTGTTATATCAGGCCCTTAGCCCCTGCCCATGCCCCTCAAGCCCTGCCGGACGGGCACTGGCCCTTTGTATGGCAGGCATACTATGTAAGAGAGATATGGACTTACGAAGCTGCTGGCACATGCTGCGCATGCTGGCACAAAGTAAGAGTGCGGCCCTGGTGGCTGCGCTGCTGCAAACCCGATCTCTGCTTTTGTGGTGTGGGCTGCGCCTGCGCTGCATGTGCCCCATCAAGGGCGCTGCAGCGGCATGGCTGCATTGCAGCCTGGCAGCTGTGCGGCGCAGCCGCTTATGCTGCCTTGCAGAGATCTGCCTGGATGCTACTTGAAGCGCTTTTCCAGGTAGGCTACGAAGCGGGTAATGGTTAAGGTCATGATTAAGTAGATGATGGCTACTGCTGACCAGATCTCAAGAGAACCGTAGGTGGAGGCGATGATAAGCTGGCCTTTACGGGTAAGCTCTTCAAAGCCGATTACGGATACCAGTGAGGAGTCCTTTAACATGGCGATAAATTCGTTACCCAGCTGAGGAATGGTGCGGCGGAATGCCTGTGGGATAACGATATAACGCATGGTCTGAGTCCAGGACATGCCCAGAGAGCGACCGGCTTCCATCTGACCCTTGTCGATAGACTGAATACCGGCACGGAAAATTTCTGCTACGTAAGCGCCGGAGTTAATGGAACAGGCAGCTACGGCAGCAACGAAAGGATCGATACGGGTGCCCAGAATAACCGGCAGAGTAAAGTAGATAATGAAGATCTGAACCAGCAGCGGGGTGCCACGGATAAAGTCCACATAAATCTTGGCAGGAATACGCAGCCATGCGTAGCGGGCCAGCTCGGCAATACCGACAAATAAGCCGATACAGGTACCAATAAATACCGACATGGCGGTAATTTGAATGGTGACCAGCGCACCAATGCCAAGAAGCGGCAGGCTGTCTACGATTAATGAAAAGTCAAATGGTATCGACATGTTTTAAGCTCTTAAAACTGTTGACCATGTACCCCCGCCATTCCTTCTCAGGAAAGGCCCGGGCACGAGTTACAAAATAAGGCAGCTGCAAATGCTGCCCCGCCTGCGATATGCACGTCAGTGTCATATCCTCTGCAAAGCGTGAGACCGGAACTGCCTGACAGACGACAGCTCACTGCTGTCTGAAATATCTGTCGGTCCCTCATCTCACCTGCCAATGTACTGGTGCAGGAGCAAGCTGTGGTAAAGCCATAAACAGGCCAGAACATGGCTTTGAGGCACTACCTGCCTCTCTCTGCATAATCATTGGTCGGGCATCCTGCCCTTACTCCTGCCACCGATTGAAAAACACCACTGCGGCAGTTCATTCAGACCCGCCACACAGAGGCCGTCAGACCTTTAATGCACGGCATATATATGCGTCCCAGGGACGCTGCGAGCTGAAACACGACATTGTACAACAAAATGCCGGTCGTAAGTATATTTTCGCAACCTCATCCCCGGCAAAAAGCCCACACGGCTGCCCTCTGCAGGAAAGATTTTCAGCTGATCGCCCTGTACCCTTTCCTGACATATAAGCTCAGGCCCCCTCAAGGCAGACTCAGCCCATAACGGCATAAGAGCTCATTACTGAAGAAGCTGATTGCCACCAGGCCGTCATACATCCCTGCAGCAGCTGATTGCCACCGAAATCGTAAACCTGCCTGCCGCAGCTGCATACAAAAGGACAAAGGCCAGGATCAGAAACGTGTTTCTGACTGGCCTTTGTCCTTGGGTTCTAAATTGTCAGAGACAAGCCCATACGGGTACTGCACATCATAAGTCGGCAGGGCTGGACAGTAACTGACTGGCAGCACCTGACGGGCAGCACCTGAAGTTATGGTCACATAGAGTCTGCACTGCTGTCTCAGTCAAGAAAATGCAAAGCCCCTGAGTGGGTGTTAATCCTTGCTGCATGGCTGCAGACTACGGGCTCCAGGCTGCAGGGAAGTGCTCTTACTTTGCTGCCTCGGCCTTGAACCACTTGTCATGAATCTTCTGGTAGGTGCCGTTGTCCTTGAGCTCCTTGAGGGCCTTGTTAACATCGGTCAGGAGTTTGTCATTGCTCTTTGGCACTACCATGGCCATATCCTCGGCATCAATCACTTCGTCGATCTCAACAAAGCCTTCAGACTGACGGGAGGCCATAAAGTACTGGTTTGCAGCGCGATCGTTAACCACAGCCTCACAGCCACCTGCCTTGAGCTCCATGTAAGCTGGAGAAATATCGTTGAAATTAGTTACCTTGTCAGGGGAAAAGGCCTGAGCCTTCTTGGCAGATACTGAGCCCATCTGAGCACAGAGCTTCTGACCCTTGAGTGAGTCAACAGTCTTGTACTTGCCCTGATCTTCCTTTCTGATTACCAGAGAAAGACCGGAACGATAGTAAGGCTCGGAGAAGTTAACACGCTTCTTGCGCTCTTCAGTAACGGTAAAGGAAGCTACAGCCATGTCGACCTGAGAGGTTATCAGGGCAGGAATCAGACCGTCAAAAGGCATCTGCACCCACTCAACGCTGGTACCCATGTGCTTTGCTACGGCCTCGGTAAGGTCAATATCAAAGCCTACGAGCTTGCCCTGTGCATCAGTGAACTCAAAAGGAGCATAGGCGGACTCAGTACCTACTCGCAGAACGTCAGCTGCCTGAGCTGAACCTGCGCCCACAGATGAGAACACCAGAGCTGCACTGCACAGCACTGCCTTTAACTTTGATAAAGCCATAATTTACTCCTGCTGAGTGACTGTATGATCAGAATAGCCCCTGCCAGGCCCCGCAAAACCGGGCACCTGCAAAACCTGGCCATGCAATGCCTGGCATACCAGGGCACAGCCCATAGCCGCAAGGCAAAGCCGGACAGTCAAGCTCAATTGCAAACTGATCGTTAAATTAAATGCTCCGCAACATGTCCGGAGAGTTCTGTATGAATATCAGTGCCAGTGAGCACTGCATTGACAACTTGCAAACACGCTGCAGCAGTGCCCTGATTAAGAAAGTTCTGACTGACAAATGACATTACAAATGTCATGAATAAGCCTTTTTCAGCCACAGACATCATAGCCATGTCACCTGGCGCAGCCACGCAGTGCACCATAATTCAGCGGATAGTACTGACATTGAAAGATGTTGGTGCGTTCCGTGCACCATAGCACAGCAAATTCTCTCCATAATAGCCATGCCCATGACCATGGACACCTCCACACCTCTGGCCAGTAATTGCAACGGCAGCCGCCCCATCAGCTCCTATAGTAAGGCTGCAGCATGGCTCCCTCACAACTCCCCACTGCTGCTCATTTAAAAAGGCCGCGCTCAGGACCAGCTCACCGATGCGCAAGACCTCGCTCGTACATCAGCTGCAGCATGACTACTGGCTCTATGAGCATGTAAGGCAAGCTATGATTGGCCAGACACAAGGCTCCTGAAGCAACGGAGCAAGACCTGAATGAGGTGACCACGCCTGTGCAGCGCCTGATCAGTACAGAGCGTTCATAAGCCGCTGCTGACAGCTCAATGGATTTGAGAGCAAGCCTGATCTGGTCTGCTATATGGCCATACTGGCTGCTGCATGGAATTGTGAGTGTTCGGGCTCCGTTTCAGCACTGATACTGCCTTGCGGACAGGCACTAATACTGCCGTGTGGACAGGCTGGATAACTGCCCGCAGTTGGCTATTGTGTGAGGAGCATGGACAGTTATGATGACAGTGGGGGGCTCTGCTGCGGTCGGCATGGATGGATCGATGGAGCCGATGAAATTATTTGTTAAGAAAGTGCAGGGGTACAATGAAGTGAAGATTGATCTGCCCCCTGGTACTCTTAATGGTTTCCCTGAAAATGTGCCCTGAAGGGGTGTACTCAAGCCGGGCTTACAGTCACGGGTTATGTCTCTCAAATCAGGCAGGAATGTGATTAAGATTCGGGCAGCTGGTAAGATGAGAATGGCGTTAGTACAGGCATTGCGACGGGATCTTTCCGGCCCTGAGACAAAAACAGCGCCTGGATCACATGCATCAAATATTATGAGGCCTATGTATTTTAATGAGCCTGCAGGTGCGCTATGCTAATCATGTACTATCCTGCCGGATGTATCTTCCGGCTATCTGAAGTGGAGTCGAGTTGTGGCTAGAAGCAACATTATTTTTGACTTTGGTGGTGTCTTATTTGACTGGAACCCTCGCTACCTGTACCGTGAGTACTTCAATGACGACGAGCGCATGGAGAAATTCCTGACTGAAGTTGCCAACAGCGAGTGGAACGCACAGATGGATGCAGGCAAGCCTTTTGCCGAGGGAGTTAAGGAGCTTTCCGAAAAATTCCCTGAGTGGAAAAAGGAAATTGAGCTGTACCACACTGGCTGGTCAAAGATGCTCAAGGGTGAACTTGCAGATGGCGTAGGTCTGTTCAAGAAAATTATGGCTGACGGACGCTTCAAAGCTTTTGGTCTTACCAACTGGTCTGCCGAAACCTTCCCGCCTGTTTTCACCAAGTACCGCTTCCTTGACGACTTCGAGGGCATTGTAGTTTCCGGTGAAGAGCATATGAACAAGCCGGACAAGCGTATTTACTACACCCTGCTCGAGCGCTACCACTTAAAGGCCAGCAATTGCGTCTTTATCGACGACAACCAGGCCAACATTGATATGGCTAACAAGGTTGGTATCAAGGGCATCTTATGGCAGCATAATCCTGATGAGGTTTATGAGCAGATTATTGCTGCACTTGAAGAGCCGGAGACTCCAGAGGACGAAGCAGTCCCTCACAACCACGAATACAACTGATGCCCGCACCGGGCTTTAACTGCAGTTAATTATCTGACCCAGGTCACCATGACTGCACAGTCAGTCTGCAGAGCAGAAAGACATGCCGGACATAAATCATCCGGCAACAAAGGAAAAAGCGGCCCATGGGCCGCTTTTTCCATTTGTAACATAGTCACTCCAGTTTGACCGGCAGCCTGCACCATTCCATGAATTCCCTGCCCTGGGGCGCCCCTGGACGCACTGCTCCTGCCACTGCTATACCGCCAGTGGCCGGTCATTGGGTTACCAGGGCTGCTGCCAGTGCAGCGGCCCCGTCCAGTCCCAGTACCGGGACCAAGGCTGCGCCCAGTGCTGCTGCCCGGGCAACAGCCGGTAACCAGTCCAGCAGGCTTCCCGGCAGACGGGAGAGCAGACGTGCTGGCAGGCGAAATGTCTGTTCGCCCTTTGTTCGTTGGGGACAAAACCAGTGCCCTGAAAAGCACAACAGGAATACCGCCTGAGACAGTATTCCTGTTGCATAGCCTGTGCAGCACTGGCTGCACAGGCTGGTGGTCAGGACAGCACGCCCGGTGCCTGTCCTGGAACCAAATATCAGTCAAGGAAGCCCTTGAGCCCGGCAGAGCGGCAAGGGTGACGCAGCTTGCGCAGAGCCTTGGCTTCGATCTGACGGATACGCTCACGGGTAACACCAAACTGGCGACCAACTTCCTCGAGGGTGTGGTCAGAGGTCATGCCGATGCCAAAGCGCATACGCAGAACCTGAGCTTCCCTTGGAGGCATGTCGTCCAGAACGGTATTAATGGCGTTCTTGAGGGACTCGGCAGTAGCAGCATCAGCTGGTACGGCAATAGAGCTGTCCTCAATGAAGTCGCCAAGATGTGAATCATCATCATCGCCTACAGGAGTTTCAAGAGAGATAGGCTCCTTGGCAATCTTCATAACCTTGCGGATCTTCTCCTCAGGCAGGCCCATCTTGGAGGCCAGCTCTTCAGGGGTAGGCTCACGGCCCTTCTCCTGGAGCATCTGACGGGAGATACGATTGAGCTTGTTAATAGTCTCAATCATGTGCACAGGGATACGGATGGTACGTGCCTGGTCAGCAATGGAGCGGGTAATGGCCTGACGAATCCACCAGGTGGCATAAGTGGAGAACTTGTAACCACGGCGGTACTCGAACTTGTCCACAGCCTTCATAAGACCGATGTTGCCTTCCTGAATGAGATCCAGGAACTGCAGACCACGGTTGGTGTACTTCTTGGCAATGGAAATTACCAGACGGAGGTTGGCCTCAACCATCTCCTTCTTGGCCTTCTTGGCCATGGCATCGCCCATCATGATACGACGGGACAGTTCACGCAGACGGAAAATGGAAATACCGGCTTCCACCTCGATCTGCTGCAGAGCCTCAACGCAGCGCTCCACCTGAGGACGGTATTCCTTCAGGCGGGTAGCGTAGGCACGGCGTGGACGGGTAGCACGCTCGAACCAATCCATGGAGGCTTCGTTCTTGCTCTCGGAGTAGAAATTGCGCAGATCATCGATCTTCATGCCGCAACGGTTTACGGCAATCTCACGAATACGACGATCCTGGGTCTTAACGCGCTCCATCATGTCACGCATGCTGTTGAGGAGAACCTCAAGCTGCTGTGGAACCAGACGGAAAGTGGAGAACAGCTCGGTAAGACGCTTTAATTCTTCTTCATACTTGCGGCGGGCAACAGCACCGGTCTTGGCACGCTGAGCTTCTACCTTGTCAAACTGCACGCGCAGTTCGGCAAAGCGCTGCTTTACCATCTCTGGATCTGGACCGGAATCGTTGCTGGAGGTGCTGGAGTCCTCGGACTCATCCTCTTCCTCATCCTCAATCTCGACCTCGACCTGGGTCTTGGCCTTGCGGCCACGACGCTTGGCTGGAGTAGCCTTGGCATTCTTGGCAGGTGCAGCAGCCTCTTCTTCGATATCCTCAAGGTCATCGACTTCTGAGCCTACGGAGTCGATGTTGTCCAGATTCTCAAGATCCTCTTCCTGGCCGGATTCATTTTCTGCACTGTCATCAGAGCTGTCTGGAAGTTCAGCATTTTCCTCTTCTTCAATGTAAGGATCGCTGAAGCCAACAACGATGTCAGCAAGACGGATTTCATTTTCAGGATCGCAGGCCTGCTCAAAAGTTCTGAACAGTTCGCGCATGGCAAGAGGGAACTCAACAATGCACTTCTGTACATCGTTGGTACCACGCTCAATACGCTTGGAGATCTCGATTTCGTCCTTACGGGTCAGCAGTGAGACATTACCCATCTCACGCATGTACATACGTACAGGATCGGTAGTACGACCGATCTCCACCGAGCTGTCCAGCTGGGAGGCAACTGTTTCTACGTCTTCAGACTCAACTGACTGAGAGTTCTCGTTTAATAAGATCTCATCAGGATCTGGCGGGGTCTCACAGACGTTAATACCCATGTCAATGAAGGTCTGTATTAAGACCGACAGCTGATCACCTGAAACGAGATCAGGAGAAATTCTGTCATTGATTTCTTCAATAGTAAGGTAGCCGTGCTCCTTACCCTGGGCAATCAACTGCTTGAACTCGGTACTTGCGGAATTGTTTTCCATTAATGGATCCCAAATTAATACTATGGCTTAGAAAAGGCTCAATCTACTATTATAAAAAGATCGGAGTCGTATTTCAAGCTCAAAAAGGACATGCACCTGTCCATCAAACCCCGTTCCAAGGCCATTTTAAGCCCTCGTCATCAACAGCAAATCAGGTATACATACGACCTGCAGGTAAACACCCTGCCCCTTTGTGGCAACCCTGTCCGGCTGTCGCTCAGCCTCGCTGACGCTGGCCCTGGCCATGCCCTGGCTGTCGCTCAGCCTCGCTGGCGCTGGCCCTGGCCATGCCCTGCTGTCGCTCAGCCTCGCTGGCGCTGGCTTATATGCAGAGCGGCCGGGCTGGCATGACGCCAGGGCAGATATGGGGGACTGCCGCACGGCCATCAGGCTGCGGGCGCAAGTGTTCTGCTCCTGTCAGCTCTGAGCTGTCAGATGCCTGCATGTGAAACGGAGATTGTGAAAGGCTCACTGCCAGCTGCAGCAAGCAGAAATGAGACAGATTGTTCAGCCTGCTCTTTTTCACCACTGTCTTAAGGACCTTGCATCCTTTCCGGTGAATACCCTGTTTTCAGGCTCTGATAACATCTGCCTGCCTATGAGGTACGGCTATGACCGGCAACGCAGGTCAGCAGACAGCAAAGCTGCATTATGCTGCCTGAGGCGTGGCGGCTCAGCTGCCTGTACGCATTCAGAAGGCTTACAGCTGGTTCCGCGAAACAGCAGAGCTGCCCTGTCCTGTCATGCACTGCCCTGCAGTTGTTATGCGGATACGCTGCAGATGTGCTGCAGATGCTCTGCACCTACAGGCAGTTTGGCTTTTGATTGCGCAAAGGACAGGTATGGCCGGTGACGGCCAGGCAGTATGCCGGAATAAGGAGGACGGCAGATACGGTCCCGGCGTGCAACCTTCCCTGTCTTACGGGAGTTGAGCGGTCCGTCCTGCTCTGATACTGCCAGGCCCGCGGCGGCATGGCAGACTCAATCCTTTGAAAACATTACTGCACTTCGGGTCTGACCTGCTCCGGGCAACAACTGACCGGTCAGTTAATCCCCACTTTCCGGATCGGCTATTTGCCATGGCCCGGAAATAATTCAGGCTGAAGTCTGCAGTAGAACTTCAGCCTGATTTTCCCCTTTGCATGCTGCAGTTGCTGTTATGCAGCATGGCCTGAGGAGGTGAATTCTGTAAGCTCAGCCTGCCCTGGCAGTTGCTGAGGCTTTAATCTTGCCTGTGCCTTAAGCTCAACAGCAGCTTTACGCCGCTTCAATGCATGTCAGCCGCAATCCTGAACCATTCATGCAGGCTGGGCTGTTTTGAGGCTGCTCTTAATCTGTGAGCATGCATCGCAAGAGCAGACAAGGCATTTGCTCATGCTGTGCAGAGCCTTTGCCCATGCTGTGCAGAGCCTTTGCTCATGCTGTCCATGGTCTTTGTCCATGCCATGCAGAGCCTTTGCCCATGCTATGCATAGCCCATATTGTCTATGGACTTGCTTAAGGCACGGAATGGGCAGATGAGGGTACGAGGCACCTTGATAAGGGCACCAACGCAGAGAATCTGTTTGCCTATCTTGAGTTCGCGGTTTACGAACATCAGACGGTAGGCACCGTCGACGGCTTCATCGTCACCATCAAGGGCAATGAAGTCACATACCTTCTTGTCCTTGGTGTACAGAGAAACTACCTGACCACGATTGATATGCTCGATATTTCCCATGTACGGAATGAAAGCGTGTTCAATCACGCGACGTGGCGCTGCCACGAAACGGTTGCAGGCTACGGCATTGAGAGCCAGCTCCATATTGATGGAGACATCCTGTTCGGACTCATTGTCGTAGACACCGATTTCATTCAATCCGGACATGAAGTCGTTGAGCAGCTGAGCATCGAGCACACAGAAAGGTGCGCCGTTCTCAGGGAAGACAGCAAGCTTCTGTACCTTGAAGTTGGTACGGAAAAAGTATCTGTTGCCATCATCAGAGGTGATGATCAGGCCAAGGTAGTTTCCGTCATCGATACTTTTGTACGACCAGGTCCATGACTCGCCAGGAGTTATCCGCATACCCGTAGTTCCTTAGACAGACGTAACTATAAGTTACTCAGTCCACTCAGCGCTTTAATCAGTGCCACACATGATCACAGTGCGACGGAGTCTCCGTTTTGCGAAGACACATGACGCAATTATACAACCATGAAAGCATGGATAACCATAGACAGCACGCCACAACAGGAATATCCTGCCATGGAATGCTCATTGCATCATTACCCGTACAATCCGGCACAGGCTCTGAGAGCACACACAAAACAGCCATGCAAAAACATGGTCTTGCCTGGTAATACTCAGCAGACGCCTTAAACGCTGCAGCACGATTCGCCTTGACGATATCGCGCAATAATACTCCAACCACCATTAACCGCACAGCACCATATCCTGTCAGGTTTACACCTGCAGGCCGGTCTAGCGGCACTCGTCATATCAGCCTGACCGGTTATCAGATACTTGCACGCGTCCCTGATAATTATGGTCCATGTCAAACTGACTGGAGGGCAGTTGCGACTGAAATAACAGTCCTTACACACTGTCGCCTGAGCTCACTGTCCCTGCCATGTCTGAGAGTGCTTCAGCAAACGCCGTTGTCTGCACTCATGACCGGATAATGAGCTGTATTTGATATCCCCGAAAATTCCGCATTCATCAGTCTCACAGCACTCTACAGAGGTAAGAGAGCAGGGCGGGCCATCACAACAGGAGATATCCAGTTTCAATTCTTGATTAAGCTTCGTAATACCTTACTGACCCTGATGATGGCAGGTGGGCCATAAAGCAAACGTTGCCTTATTTAGACTAACACAAACAGGCAAAAAATGTGTGTATATATTTTATTTTCCAACGCAAAATTAGCGCGGTGCCATATTTCAGCATGAAATTGATGGTTTTACGACCATTATTTTTCTACATAACCCCTCAGGGAAAATTCCATATATCTGCCATTACTGCCTTATTCATACTTGACTGTGCCCTGATTAAGGGCGATTTTGTAACTCGTCTTATCTGCTCTTTTCCGAACACATCCATCCATTCATTTAGATAAATCCAAACAGGCTGAAACTGAATACATTCAACAACGTCGTGCGTGTGCACCCATGCCGTATTAATCAGTGTCAGTGTCTGATAAATGCCGGATCCTGGTCACTGTTTATCCCTGCACACCGGCCACAAGGCCATTACAGCCCCCATAATCATGATTATGCCCTGCCATTGTTAAATTTCAGGGACAATCCCGACAAGTTAATCAACTAAATGCATACTTTCCTGGGAACAGCTGGGAATCGCCGGGAAACAAGAATAAAAATAATTCCCTTTTATTCCAGGCACACATCACAACTGACCCCAGCCCCGCCAGAAGAAAAACCAGGCCGCAAAATCCCAATTCAGCTCATAATTCCCGAGCTCCGCCTCTCCTCCACAGCCAATATCCGGAAGCCAATAAAGTTCAGCTGCCAGCTGCCCGCCCCGGGCATGCTCGTCCCCATCAGAGCTGTAGTCATAGCAGAGTCAAAGGCTCAGCATTCGCAGCCTCTTCCATGCTCCATACCTGACAAAAATCCAGCCACCCACATCCAGCTACATCCAGCCACATCCAGCCACATCCAGCTACATCCAGCCACATTCAGCTACAACCATCCAGGTGTCAACGACCTGCCATTTGCTTCCCTACGTACGTGCTGCGCACAGTGTGCTGAGAAGTGCCGAAATTTAAAACAGCTCCCTGCTTAAAGCAACTCTCTGATTAAAGAACCACTATTACCGGCTGAGCATTTTCTGTAGTCCGCTATGAGTGCAAGATTCATTGCGTTATTCATTACAGGTGCAAGTCATTTTCCCGGTATCTGCATACAGGGATTTCAGAGCTCCCTGCTCAGCAGGCTGAGAGCTCCTTGTCTAATGTGCCTGCCTGATATAACGTCGAGAATGGCAGTGCCCTCATATGGGCTAAATACGGGCTGTACCCAGGTATGACATAAATACGGGATGTGCAAAGGTATTTGCCAGATTGTGGATGCTGAACTGCTTCCAGAGTATTAAGTATTTGCGGGACCTTTGAGGCTGGACAGTTCCGGGCGAAATTTTTGCCGGGACAAAATCATCAGTAATGAGGCGCAGTGCTGGATTGAGATTGCAGTCAAAGTAGAGTTTTCAGGGAGCTAATGAAGGATATCAGGTGCTGAGGACTGACTCGGCAGCCGGACGGAAATGAGCGTCCATATTTAGCTCTGCCTGAGGAGTGGCTATTCATCTGGTTTTCACAGGCCCAAAACAAAAACAGACAGCCTGACGTACTGCAGGTGCTGCCTGTTTCCTGGAAATTAAATCTGATTTTCTGGCACTCAAATGCCGGAGCTGCAAGCATTACAGCTTGACGCATAGCACTGAGGCCACTGGCTGCAGCGCTTATGGTCAGATAAGAAGGCGCGGCTCCGGGCGCGAGATGCGGCAAATCGTATGAGCCCAGGCCTGATATGGCGTGGCCTTGACGGGCATGGCCCGGTTGCCGGGCATGGTTGGCTTGCATGGTTGTCTGGGCCGGTTGCCGGGCATGATTGCCTTGCATGGTTGCATGGGCCGGTTGCCGGGCTTAGACGTTGGAGACTATGTCCTGAATGAGGGATGGGCCCTGGTATACAAAGCCAGAGTAAACCTGCAGCAGTGAGGCGCCAGCCTGGAGCTTTTCGCGGGCGGCAATAACGCCGCTGATGCCGCCTACACCAATAATCGGGATCTGACCTTTAAGGTGACCGGCTACCTTTCTGAGTACCACAGTAGACTTGTGACGCAGAGGCTCACCTGACAAGCCGCCCCACTCACTTGCGTGTGGCAGACCATGAATCTCCTCGCGAGAGGTGGTGGTGTTAGTGCAGGTCATGCCGTCAACCTTGAGTTTGATGCAGGCATCGCATACGGCCTCGAGCTGTACATCATCAAGATCAGGGGCAATCTTGACCACCAGTGGAACATAGCGCCCACTTGAAGAGGCCAGCTTGCCCTGTTCGTTTTTCAGGGTGGTCAGCAGCTCCACCAGCGGGCCGGCCTCCTGCAGAGCTGTTAGATCGCGGGTATTTGGGCAGGAAATGTTTACAGCAATGTAATCGCAGTGGTTATAAACCTTGTTCATACAGTGCAGATAGTCATCAGCAGCCTTTTCAATAGGGGTAACTTCGTTCTTGCCAATAGAAACGCCCACAATGCCCTTGTATTTGCGTTTTAGCAGGTTCTGAACCAGAAAATCGACGCCCTTGTTGTTAAAGCCCATGCGGTTAATCAGACCATGGGCCTGCTTTACACGGAACATACGGGGACGGGCATTTCCGGCCTGAGACAAAGGAGTTACGGTGCCAAGCTCGAGGTGACCAAAACCAAGGGCTCCCAGAAAGTCTATGGCCTCGCCATTTTTATCAAGACCGGCAGCAAGTCCCAGCGGGTTATCAAACTTCAGACCCATTACCTCTACTGGACGGGAAGGCACCTGCTGACCAAAGAATCTGGTAAAAGGCTCAGATGAAAGCATATGAGCCACTTTCAGGGTCAGATCGTGGGCATTCTCCGGGTCCATGCTGAAGAGCAGAGGACGAATCAGATTTGGGTAGACAGAATAAATTGACATGAATTTCTCCACTGTTGCATGCAGCTCACAGAGCTTGCTGCACATGCCCTGGCAATTCCCGGCAGCATGACTGCGCGGACGCTGCCATCCAGCCCCTGAGCGCCATTATCTTTCCTGTGTAAAACAGGCAGCATGGAAACTTTTGCATCACTTACAGCCATAAACGGCCACCATGACCATTGATTCAGCATCAGCTGCAGCGTTATCACAGACCAGTGGCCTTGCAAGGCGTGACACCTCAGGCGCTGCCAGCTCCAGGCAGCTGCCGCATACTCTTACAGCTTAAACAAGAGCAGCTGCAGGTGGCCGGGCAATTTAGTTTTGGGAACGCTCAGTTTCGGGGCATGATGCCGCGCAGCACTCATTACTGGATGGTCCCAGCATTCATTGCCCATTACGGCGCAGGCTGTTGACGCTGTTGATGCTGCAGCTGGTACAGCCGGATGTGGTACCGGTCCGGGGACAGCCTGGTGCCGGGGCAGTATGTTATCCAGGATAAGGGCAGTATTCAGATGCGCTCAAGGCGAATGAATTTGTTCTGGGCAGTTACAACCAGACGGAATCTGCCCTGGATGCCTGAGCGAGTGGTAAAGCTGCGCAGGTGATTGGCATCAAGATCAACAACAACCCCCTCAAGGGAGCGTGCTCTGAGCCTGTGAACTGAACCACGGTACAGGCGCATCAGCTCTTCGGGATCGATATTGAGATTGAAATGATAGTAGCGCTCACCACTCATACTGAGTTCCTAAGACAGAATAATGCTTTTACAGATACTGATCGAAAAACTGCAGAGTCCTGAGACTCTGCAGTCATGGGTCCTTAAGGACCATAAATTCAGGCATTTTTTACCTGGCGTGACCCGGCCTCTGTACATATGTTAGAGCCTTAATCCAGGGACAGACCTGGAAGCACCATGCGGCAGCAGATTATTTTGCTGCCGCCATGGCGCCGCTCTCTGCCTCCCCCGCCGCTGCCGTATGGTGCGAGCTGGCGTCAGCTGCAGTGGCAGCCGGGGCAGCTGCAGCCAGCTGCAGTGGCAGCCGGGGCAGCTGCAGCCAGCTGCAGTGGCGGCCGGGGTCAGCTGCAGTCAGCGACTGTTGCTGGCGGCGGCGAGGGACAGGGTCAGTATTTAAGGTAAGAGTTCCCGGGGCGCGCTTGCGCCGGGAAGATTACTGCTGCTTGTTGCTCTCAAGGGCGGAGTTAATCTTCTCGTATACGGAACGGGAGAGATCAGGCAGAGCCTTGATCTTGTTGAGATACTCCTCAGCCTTGTTGATGCGGGTAATGTCCAGACGGTGATAGTTAATCATACCGTCCATGATGCGGGCAGCAACGGACGGATTGATACCATCGAGCTTCTTGACCACATCATGCATCAGCAGATAACCCATGCCATCACGACGGTGCAGAGCTACAGGGTTGTTGTAGCCCATGGTACCGATAAGGGCACGCACGCGGTTTGGATTGGTGATGTCAAAGCGTGGGTGATCCATGAGACGACGTACAGTCTTTACAGTTTCCTCACTGGAAACAGCGGCCTGAACAGAGAAGTACTTGTCAAAGGTAAGAGGATCATCGCTGTAACTCTGTTCAAAGCTGTCCAGCAGCTTGCTCTTGCAAGGCAGCTCCAGATCAACAGCAGCCTTGAGGGCAGCCAGTCGATCGGTCATGTTGTTGGCGTTCTCATAGGCATTGGAGATGAGATCATCGGCCTTAAGACCATCGTCATCGGCAATGTAGCCTACAGCAACCATGAACATGGCTGCATTATGCAGGGCACGCTGAGCAGCGCTCTGAGCATCATACTTGTACTTGGCAGTTGAGCGGGTACGGTGCTCCAGACCCTTGAAGTCAACTGCCAGAGCAGCGGCAATGGCAGAGCACAGCTTCTCGCGGGTGGCAGCCAGGCTGTCCAGATCGATCTTCTTGAAGGTCTCCATCAGAGTAATAAGGTCAGGCACAGTAATGAGCTTGGCCTTGAGCTGCATGTCGATAGACTCATCGTTAATGACATACTGCATGGCACGTATAATGGCCTCAGGCTCAGGCAGATCGCCATTCATGACCTTGTCAATGTTGGAGTGGATAAAGTCATTGATTAAGGACATGTAGGAGTCAACACGGATGAAAGGATCATCACAGTGCTGCAGCATTCTGATGTAGTCCTCAGTCTCATAGGTGGCCTTGAGCTTTACCGGAGCGGAGAAGTCACGCAGCACGGCTGGCAAAGTGCCCTCAGGCAGGCCTGTAAACTCAAAGCTCTGCTCCTCTTTAGTAAACATAAGCACGCCATTTTCTGGCAGCTCTGGAGGAACAACCTCAGATCCATCCGGAGCAATAAAGGAAGTGCGTACCGGAATAACAAATGGCTCCTTGGTATTTTGATTTGGAGTTGGAGGGGTGCTCTGCTTGAAGGTAAGTACCAGCTTGCATTTGCCAGTGCAGGATGCGCCCTGCGCTCCGCCCTGACCGGCATCGCTTTCAGTGGCAGCTTCTGCGGCGGCCTCAACTGCGGCGCCTGCTGCGGCATCCTGGGCTGCACTGGTGCCGGACTGGCCCTCAGGTGACTGAGCTGCGGCGCTGTCCTTACCTTCGGCATTGGCCTCGTCAGACTGCCAGTCCCAGGTGGCATAGAGCTCAGGGGTACCGGCCTGGGAGTACCAGCGACGGAACTGGCTCAGATCGGTCATGGAGGCTGTTTCCATGGTGAGGATAAAGTCCTCAATGGTGGCAGCCTGACCGTCATAGCGAGACAGATAATCAGCAATACCCTTCTGGAACTTTTCTTCGCCCAGAATGGTATGAATCATACGGATAACTTCAGCACCCTTGTCGTAGATAGTGACGGTGTAGAAGTTGTTCATCTCCATTACCTGCTCTGGACGTACCGGATGGGCCATTGGGCCTGCATCCTCGGCAAACTGACGGGAGCGGATAACGTTGATGGCATCAAGACGGGTCAGCACACGGCTGTTAACATCGCTTGAGAATTCCTGGTCACGGAATACGGTGAGACTTTCCTTTAAGGACAGCTGGAACCAGTCACGCAGGGTAACACGGTCACCGGTCCAGTTATGGAAGTACTCATGACCGATAACGCCCTGAACTGTGTAGTAATTGGTATCGGTAGCAGTCTGAGGATCAACGAGCACGCAGCTGGAGTTGAAGATATTCAGGCCCTTGTTTTCCATGGCGCCGAAGTTGAAGAAGTCCACAGCTACTACCTTGAAGTTATCAAGGTCATACTCAAGATTGAAGCGGGACTCATCCCATGCCATGGAATCCTTGATGGACTGCATGGCCCACAGGGCACGGTCATAGGCTCCACGGTCAACATACAGACCGAGCTTAACCTCACGGCCGGAGCGGGTTACAAAGGTGTCCTCGATAATATCGAAAGTACCGGCAACCAGAGCAAAGAGGTAGGATGGCTTAGGGAAAGGATCTTCCCAGGTGGTGTAGTACTTTCCGTTCTTAACACCTGAGTCTACCAGGTTACCGTTACTTAACAGTACGCCGCAGCCGTAATCAGGACCAATAATGGTTACACGGTACCTGGCAAGAACATCAGGACGGTCAAGGAAGTAGGTGATGCGGCGGAAGCCCTCAGGCTCACACTGGGTACAAAAGCAGCCTGAAGACTTGTACAGGCCCATTAAGGAGGTGTTCTGAGCAGGATTAATCACACACTCGGTAGTGAGTTCGAAATCATCAGGGACCTCAAAAACCACCAGCTCGTTCTCATTGACGTTGTACTTGCATGGCTGACCATTTAACAGTACGTCATTGAGCTTGAGGTCCTCACCGTCAAGGCGCAGCGGTGCCTTGCTGTCAGAGGTCTGACGGACATAGTGGGCAGTAGAACGTACCACTGTATAATCATCGCCCAGCTGGAAAGTCAGATCGATGTCAGTAGCTGTAAACTCAGGCTTTTTGTAATCAAGTCTTTTTTTGGCCTTGAAATTACTGTTTGCCATCCTATTCTCCTCTGATCAAAACAAACGGTCCGCATACTATAGAACGGCCTTTCCCTATAAGTCAAACCGCACCTTCCATGCAGGTCAAACCTCCCTTTCCGTGCAGGTTAAACTGCACTTTCCCTGTTGCCAGACCCTGCCTGAAAGCCACAAAATCCATGCCCACGACCACTGCTCTGCCCACCAGGCGCACCCAGGGCCAGAGCGCAGTATCCCACGCCACTGCAAGGCAGCTCACAGCCCGCCTCAGCTCCTGCTCAAAGCAGTCAAGTCAGGTAAATATCTGTCCGGCCCCCTGCCCTTTTTGAATGCCCTGTCCCCTGTCATAGTCCGCCTTGGGGCATCTGCCTCAGAATCGATTCACCACACTCTTTGCACACCGTCCAGCCCTGCAGCTGCTGGCAGCCAGGTATGGCGCACAGCCCCTGGCTGCTCTGCCACCGGTGCCCAGGGCCATGTATGTCGCACAGCCCCTGGCTGCTCTGCTACCGGTGCCCAGGGCCATGGCCTTAGGCATTGAGGGCTGGGGCCGTGCCTGGCATGGCCGGGCATGGCCTTGCCTGTGGTCAGGATCGGCCTTGCTTATGTGATTGTGCCGGGCTGAAAATGAAAAAAGCAGAGTCCTTTGTGAACTCTGCTCTTTGCTGTTAATGCTGTGGAGCCAGGCGGATATGGCCGCTGGCGGCGTTGTCCTTGCTGGCCACCGCCTCATCGCGAGGCCATACGCTTGGGTACAGACTGTCGTTTAAGTGTACTGAGGTGGACTTGCGGGCACTGTCTTCAAGCAGGGCCTTGAACTCGCTGTCAGACACTCTTAAAAAAGTGTCGTCCTCATTGGCTGTACGCCATGGACCAAGCAGGGCGCCATCCTCGTCCATGTTGTTAATCTCGCCAGTGGCGGTAATACGGCTGTACGGCTGGCCATCAAGAGTGTGGTGAATAACCTCATCCTCAGCAGCACTTGCCATTGCCGGGGCTTCTGCCTTTTCCTTGCTGTCAGTAACTGCAGCTGAAAGAATTGCCTTGTCTGCAGCATCAGCGGCTGCTGGAGCTGCCTTGTCGTGAGCTGCTGAAGCTGCGCCGGCAGCACCGCCGCCGGTACGGTTCATGGCAGCCTGAGCATCGGCTGCGCCGGCGGCTGTTGACATGTCAGGGGCAGCTGAAGCCTTGCCGCTGTCATTGAGGCTGTCCATGCGGGAGATGGAGGTAATCTTGTTTTCAATTACGCGCTGAGCTTCAGGACGGGCTGGCATGGCAGCAGCACCTGGAGGTGACTGGGTACCCTTGCCCTCAGAGAGCTCATCACGCTCTACCTGGTAGCGGTTGAATACAGGAACAGGCTGGGCATCATAGACCTTGAGCTTCTGGGCATCGGCAAAGTCAGAGGCAATGGCCAGAGCCTCGTTGAGGATATTATCCTCAAACTCAAAGTCATCAGGCAGATCCTTGACCTTCTTGACCGGGGCCTTGCCCATCAGAGCCAGACGCTCATTGGTGCTCTTAAGAGCATGCTCGTCGTCTTCCTTCTTCATTTTCTTACGCTTATCAAGGTTTACAGAAATGACTTTCTTCTCCTTGAGAGCATAGTAACGATCGAGGTCGGCCTGGATAATCTTGAAAGCACGGCTCTTGCTGATACGCTCCTGGCTTCTGCGGGCCAGCTCAGGGACGTAGGCGGCAATGTTCAGATAGCCGTCAAAAGCTACAGGATTGATCTTGTCCCATGGCAGAGCATTGACCTCAGAGCTCTCACCAAATTCCTTGTTGTCAATAATGGCTGGCAGGAAGATATCAGGTGAAACACCCTCAAGCTGGGTAGAGCCGCCATTGATACGGTAGAACTTGGCAATGGTGTAGTGGATTGAGCCCAGTTCGGCATCATTGAAGTCATAGACACGGGCCAGAGGCTTGGACTGCTGTACAGTACCCTTGCCAAAGGAGGTGTCGCCTACTACCAGAGCACGGCCGTAGTCACGCAGAGCAGCAGCCATAATCTCGGAACTGGATGCGGACAGACGGTTAATCAGCACTACCAGAGGACCGTCGTAAGCTACGGACGGATCGGTATCAAACTGTGGAATCACGTTGCCACGGGCGTCACGAACCAGAACGATTGGACCCTGCTTGATAAACAGACCGGAGGACAGTGTAGCCTCAGGCAGCAGACCGCCACCGTTGTTACGCAGGTCGACAATCAGAGCATCAACCTTGCCCTCTTTCTTGACGCGGGCAATTTCACGGGCAATATCCTGATGCAGATTGGTGTAGAAGCTCTTGATCTTGAGCACGGCAATCTTCTTGCCGTCAACTTCCTTCATCTCAATCTTGGCTTCAGAATCCTGCAGACGTACCTTGTCGCGGATAATATCCACGCTGAAAGTAGTCATCTGGGAACCCTCGCCACGCTCGATGTCCAGGGTAACCCTGGTGCCCTTAGGGCCCTTAATCTTCTTGACTACCTCATTAAGACGCCAGCCAATGATGTCCTCATAGGAACCGTCAGCCTGACGTACGCCTACGATCTTGTCCTTGGCCTTGAGCTTCTTGCACATTTCGGCAGGAGAGCCTGGCAGAATGGAGTTGATAACTGTGTACTCATCCTCGGAGGTCAGTACGGCGCCTATACCCTCGAGGGAAAGATTGAGGTTATCGTTGAAATTCTCGCTGTCCTCAGGGCTTAGATAGCTGGTGTGAGGGTCAATGGCTGTAGCAAAGCTGTTTTCAAATACAGAGAAAACGTCCTCAGAACGAATCTGGGAGAGCTTGGCCAGTGCGGCATTGTAGCGGCGCATGAGGCGCTTGCTGGCTTCTTCAGGAGTCTTGTCAGAGAGCAACTGCAGAATATAGTCATTCTTGAGCTCATTGATCCACTGTCTCTGAAGAGCAGTCTCATCAGGCAGGAACTCAGCATCCTTGCGGTTGAACTCAACCTGGTCATCGGTGGTCAGATCAATTTTTTTGTTCTTGATCATGTCCACAAAGAAGGAGTACTTGTTGAAGCGCTTTTTGATGGAGCTGTTGTAGATCTCGTAAGGGTAGCTCAGATCGCACAGCAAAATAGCGCGGACGATACGGTCGCGGTTGGCGTAAATCTCGTCAACTTCAGCACGTGTAAAGATGCTCTTGTTATAGTCCATGTAGTACAGATACTGCTTGATGACCTTGTCAGCAAAAGCATTATCGACATCAATGGCCTTATAGTGAGCGCGAATGAAGCTGTTGGCCGTGCGGGTACAGGCTGTCTGGTGGATACCCTCAGGCTCCAGGACAGGCAGTTCTTCAAAAGTTGGTACCGATAATTTGGCATTAGCAGTCAGCGAACAGGCAAGGGCCGCTACTCCTAATGCAATTCTGGACAATTTAAGCACAGCTCAAGCTACCTCTTTGTGCCAAAAAAACATGTCAGTCATCGGGACCTCATGTCCTTCAGACTGTAAAAACCATAATCCCGCCCTCCTGCACCAAGGCAGGCCTGAGCAGGCAGAAAATATTCTATTGCTGACACTGCCAGCTGTCACAGTGCTGGCTTAAGCTCTCCACAAAGAGCTGCGGCACTGGCTTATGCACCGTTTAAGGACAGAGAAAACTCTGCCTGAATACGGTGAATATACCCTTTTGACAGGCCATGGCGGCCAGTGGGCGTAAAAACCCGCATGCTATAATAGCATGATGCAATTAGAACCAAATTAGTATAGCTGAAAATTACTGTTCAGCCAGCTCCCTCAAATAAGCCGCGCAGCACACAGCACCAAAGCGGATCAGCCCCTGAGCCACATAACAGCGCCATTCCTGCCTGACAGACAAAGCACGCTCTGAGCCGTGCCCACACACCCGACCCTCCCCTCAAAACAGGTGTCAGCCGTACAGGCATACATCCAGACAGATGGACATGCATCCAGACAGACGGGCATGCATGCAGCTGGCATGCATGCCCACTCTTAGCGCCCGGCTCATGACCTGCAAAAGCACCATGTCAGGCTACGCTAAGCAGGCTAAGGCCCAGGGCTCACGCCCCTGCCTGCCATGACGGCCAGCGACGAGGGCGTGAGCCCTGAGCAGGCGCGATTTGGGTTGTTTTTTGCGGCTGCAAAAACAAACATGCCGGACCCGCGAGGATACCGGCATGCTGTTGAACTGAAAGTAAGCCTTTGCAATACGCTGTCAGCAGGCAAATGCATTCTGACAGCCTGTCAGGGCTACTGCTGGGCAGTACCGTCAGGACGACCGCCCTGAGACTGGGAGTGACCATGGCCACCGCCAGGACGACGGTTGTTATTGTTGTTATAACGACCGTTGTTGTTTGGACGTGGTCCACGGCTGTTAAAGTGGCCACCCTGACCATTGCGCTTTGGACGTGGAGCGCCACCACCGGTGCTCAGATATACTCTGTTTAATGGGACAGAGGCTGGAATGCCGTTGTTCAGGGTGATACTTACTACATCGCCCTTGAGTGGCTCACTGACAGTGCCCTTGACGTAGCTGCGCTCTGTGGAGATATACACATAGCGGCCTGGGCGGATATCTGATTCCTTGGCTGGCTCGTAAGTGCGCTGCGGAGCACCGTTACGGTTGTTAAAGCGACGCTGGCCGTTGTTCTGGCCATCACGACTGAAGCGGCGCTGACCATCCTGACCTTCACCTGGACGGCGTGGACCGCGACCCTGAGGACGGCCCTGTGGCTTCTTAGGACGGGCTGGACGGCGCTTGGAGTTGATCTCGGTAAAGCGGGTGCGGGCATACTCTGCATGCTCGGCATTTACCGCATCCACCTCATTGCCATTGAGATCCACACGCATGGCGCCTTCACGAACACTGTAGAAATAGCGCAGACGGGTGGTGTAGACACGTACGGCAGCACGCACCTTGGAGATGGACAGGCCCTCGATATCAGCAACTAATGGCTTGAGATCCTCAAGAATACCGATCTTTAAAGGCTTGCAGTCGCCCTCTTTGATAAAGGCTTTTGGGAAGTGTACATAAAGCAGCTCCAGGGCTTCCTTGATGTGCTCCTGGTGAGTACCGCCATTATCGCCATCAGCGCTCTGGTTGTCAGCTGCGACCTTTTCATCAGCTGCAGGGGCAGCAGCAGTGTTTTCAAGCTCTGCTGAGCCGTCAGCTAAAGTATCTCTGTTTTCCACTAAAAAACTCCAAATCGCTGGTTCCATGGACTAAAAAGCCAAAAAGTCCTGATAAGAACAGATTGTGCTGTATGGCCAGGCCACGGGCAGCAATCGTCCCCGGCAAAACTCTCGTTAACACAATCTAAGAACCCTGAAGCACCTGAACAGCCGGCGCCAACGATATCGCCCTGTTAAGTAAAGCTCTTAGTACGTGCCTTCATGCCGCCCGGAGCTGAGCATGAGACTAAAAAAAACAGACTGCTGAAGCCAGTAACCGGCGGTTCCGTCACTCCATGACGGCACATAAAGCTGCTGACCGGCCCATAAAAAGGCCCTTATGAGTCTGAAAGGAAAAACCAATACCTCTCATGATGCAATTTTCCCGCAGCTAAATCAACATTTATATGTAGTTACAGGCAAGATATCCTGACTTGCATATATATGAAAAGCTGCAGCTGCCCGTACTGGCCGGGCCCGTGCACCATATCGGCTGTCTGTCAGCCGATTTTGTCCAGATTCTGTTACTGCACCAGACAGTCATTGCCCCCCAACAACAATACCCCGCGCTCCCGTACCTGCCTCAAATACATCACGCATTTGACTCTGGCAACAGACAGCAGGCAGCACTGTGGCTTAAAGGTGCATGCGCCCGCCCGGCACAGCACCTTGGCCGCCCTGGTACATCCTGGTACATCCTGGCAAGCCCCGCCAGGATTAACCTGCCCATCGTGATTGTGATGCAAGGCAGGAATCAGCTGACAGTCACGCTGGTCTTGCCACGCTGGTCATATCCAGCAATGACCGACAAAAGGCCATAAGGCTGTACTGGAAGTGACCAGAGCTCATGACGCTGTGACTTGAACCCGTCTCTAAGTGTGGTGACGGGACAGTTCTGCAAATCTTTACAGAGGCTCAGTGCACCCTTGCTGTTTTGCTTACAGCCTGCATACTGCAGGCGCAGTGGCCTGCGACTGCAGTATGCAGGAAGATTTGCGGATGTGTACTTGCTCAGATTGCTGGCACCCTGGTCATTGAGATTGCCGGGTATGGCTACTTGCCCTGGGATGCAAAAATTCGGTTGACGCGCTCGAGATCGGCTGCGGTATCTACACCAGTCTCTGGAGGACGTTCGGTGGTGGCAACTGCTATCTTCATGCCGTAATGCAGCAGACGCAACTGCTCAAGAGATTCGGCTACTTCAATAGCAGCAGGCTCTTTTTGCAGATAGTCCAGAATGGTAGCAGCTCTATATCCATAAATGCCAATGTGGTGATAGTGCTTGAACTTGAGCTCGGTGACTGCCTGCTGTCCCTGAGCAAAATTGTCGCGCTCATAAGGAATAGGAGTACGGCTGAAGTACAGGGCAAAATTGTCTTTGTCCATAACTACCTTTACGCAGTTAGGGTCAAAGACATCATCAATGCTGCTGATTGGGTTGCAAAGAGTGGACATCTGAGCACCGGAGCTTGCCAGCAGTGCAGCTACCTCATCTATATGATCGCGTGTAATCAGAGGCTCATCGCCCTGAACATTGACCACAATGGTCTGAGGATCAATGTTTCTAATACGCAGCATCTCAGCAATTCGCTCTGTACCTGAACGTGGATTCTGAGAGGTCATAAATACGGTAAGACGGCTGTCCTGACGGCTGAGCGGTTCCAGAGCCTGAGCCACCAGCTCATGATCTACGCAGGCTACGACTTCACTTGCTGAAGACTCCAGAGCCTTCTGACAGACTCTGACAATCATAGGAGCGCCACCAACGTCAGCAAGCGGCTTGCCTGCAAGGCGTGTGGAGGCATAGCGTGCCGGAATAGCCACCATGTAGTCGACATTTTTGCTCATGATATTAGTCCTCTGTGCCGCCTCATAAAGGCTGAAAATATGCTGTACTCACCACCAGCTGGCCTAAGTCACAGCAAAGTGCTTAAGCTCAGATGGCTTTACCGTTCAGACCAAACCTCAGTGAAGGTACAAACCAGTTAAAACCAGTGGGGTGCAGCTGAGCCTGAACATGTTACTGATGCCGCCCGGTCAGCTCTTATATACCTTTTGTATAAGGTATCAGCCAGCCTACTTACGGCGCTTGAGCTCGCGTGGCAGTGCATCAGGATCGAAATCGCGACGCTGCTTTTTCAAAGAAAAAATGTCCTTGCCATCATCATGCGCCTTAACGCTTCTGTGGTCATTGATGCTCTCAGAGACAGAACTGTCCCTGCCTTTTGCTTCCCCTGCAGCTGAGCTGGCAGCATTGTCAGTCTGACCGGCATTGTCTGCCATATCGTCCTTGTCTGCCATATCGTCCTTGTCTGTCCGAGCGGACTGATTATCGTCTGGGGCATCGACCCTGGCGGAATCTGAACTGCTGGCTGAGCTGCTCTCTGCTCCGGTTGCGTTGCTGGCTGCTCCGGTTGCGTTGCCGACTTCTCCGGTTGCGTTGCCGGCTTCTCCAGTTGTGCTGCTCTCTGTAAGATTCTGTTCTTCAGCGGTGTCAGGGGAGTCGGAGCTGTCGTCATCGCCTGAGCGTGATGACTTGGACTTAAGGCTCTTTTTCAGGGACTTGTGCTCCTTGCCCTCGCTATCATCATCGCCCAGATGGGCTCCATCATGAGCACCGTCATTAGCACTGTCGCTGTTTGCAGTTGAGCTGCTCATGCTGCTCTCATATGAGTGATGAGCTGAATACTCGGAATGAACGGACTCAGCGCCATTGTCATACTGTGCATCAGGATTGTCAGCATCGCGTTCCAGATCCTCAGGTGCAATGGCAGGAGTAGTATCCGGCGTCATTGGGGCAGCGGCTGGAGATGGATTGGTATTGGCATGAATGGCCGCCCAGCGGGCATTGTGCTCAGCTACTTCCTCAAGAGAATCCACCAGATCAATTTCAGGTCTGATGTAGCCGGCCTTTTCACGTTCCTTGAGGCGCTTTTCCACACGGGAGCGGCTCTGCTTTACCTTGCCTACTACATCATCATAGAACTGTTTGCTCAGGTGAGCACTGACGTTGAGGACAAAGACATTGGAAAGATTGTTACGTGCAGCCTCTGACTGATACTTGATGGCATCCTTGGAGGTCATGACAACAGGTCCTTTGGAGGCCAGAGCAGCAAGGCGCTCGTAATCAATACGGTCATGATCGCCTACTTCAACACGCTCGGCTACAGTAAAGCCGCAGTCTTCAAGGGTCTTGTAGAAACGGTCAGGATTGCCAATACCTGCAAGAGCAATCACACGGCTCTTTGGCTGCAGTACTTCCTGTGACTTGAGGTTAAGCGGCACTATGGAACTCTGCTTGAGGACCATAGGAAAATAGCCAAGGTGGGCCACAGCACCGGATACTACTACAGTATCAACGGTTTTAAGACGCCAGCGGGCCTCACGCAGGGGACCGGCTGGAAGCAGATGACCGTTACCCAGCATACGGGCACCGTCGAGCACACAAATCTCAACATCACGATCAAGAGCGTAATGCTGCAGACCATCATCGGTAATGATGAGGTCAACCCCCAGTCCGACCAGGTAGTCAGCGCCACGGTTACGCTGCGGATCGATAACTACAGGGGCACCGGTCTCACGGCGTATCAGACATGGCTCATCACCATAAATAACAGGATCGGCATCCAGTGGAACCTGAGCCGGGAACTGGGCACCTTTGGCCTTGTATCCACGGCTGAGCACACCAGGATTGAAACCACGGGCACGCAGCTCCTTTACCAGGGCAATACAGATAGGAGTCTTGCCACTGCCACCGACAGTGATACCACCTACTACAACTACCGGGACCACAGGGCCTTCAGTTTTACACAGACCATTGGCATAAAAAGCACGCCTTGCGGCAGCAACCACGCCAAAAAGTGATGAAAAAGGCAGCAGCGGCAGCTGCAGTAAAAATGAGGTAATGTTTCGTCCGTACCAGATATTATTTAGAAAAGACACTCTCTTGTCCCCGGAAACAGCGTGAACCTGATTAATAAAAGGGCATGATTATACCATGAACCCCGGCATTGGACAGCAGACCATGCCTGGCACCGGACGAAAAATTCCCAGCCATTCCCCGCCTGTCCCCGCGCCCCTGCAAAAGCATTCCCGGCGGCCCCGTCTGAGATTATGACAAAGCATGACAGCATAAGTTCCGTGCCAGAGAGAACTTACGTCAAGATTACTCCATCATCAGCCCAGCCAGTACCAGCAAAAGCGCAGACCTCTGCCCATAAGCAATGACTCAGACAGCGGCACTGATATAAAGAATCATCGCCCATTACATGAGCCCCAGCCCTGACAGGCCCTGCTCTGCCATGCACTGCCCTGTCAGGCCAGGCAATAACCTTGTCCTGACATTACCGGCGGGGAACCAGGAAAGGCTATTGACCGCATGCAGGGATCAGGTGTCAGAGCAACAGGAGTTTTGTGCAGTTCATAATGCAGGTGCCTGAATAACAGGTAACCGGTACAACTGACTAAATTACAAGCCAGATTTTGTTGTACTCTGAGCTTACGGTCGTCAGTCAGCCCCGCTGTGTCCCAGCAAAACCGCTTCAGGGAATATTGCTGCCTGGAATATTGCAGCAGTCATTTGCAGCACTGGATTTACTTCATGATCATCTCTGGAGGGAGTTCTTGTTTGTCAGCAAGGCAGGCAGGTATGCATGCATGCATGTTCAGGTCATTGGCTGATGTCATCAGATTTTTGTGCTCCAGGATTTTGTGCAGCTGGATGCCGCGTCAGCTCATTTAATGCAGGGAAAGCGGGTATATGCGCTTTTGTGGAGCGAAAATGCGGATTTTTTTGCGCTCAATTTTTTCAAATAAGATTTGCCGTATTTAAGCCTTTTAATCGATTTTCCTGCCTTGTCCGTAAATAATATGGCTCTGGAAATGTCCCTCTGAAACTGACAGATACGGCCCTTTGAGTGCAATAATCACAGCCCGCTTTTTCCCTGCATTACCTGTTAAATGTGCTGTGCCAGATCATACTGAGCTCTGTATCGAGCCAATGGCAATCAAGTCAGGCGGTTGAATTTTTAACAACTATGAGCGTATCATTATGTCCCGCAAGGCTGATACAGTTAAAATCAGCTTCAGGCATTTGACAATGTCATCGAGTCCATATCTGATACGGGCTATCCGACATTTACCTGACAGACATGTATATTCCGCTGTCCGACTCTGATTGTCCGGACCTTACTGCTGCGGAACAATAAGTTAACAGTTAGATTTTCATACCTGATTCCCCTGAGTGTCCAACTGCCTCCCTGGAATGAGTAAATTCCTCTTAACAGGAAATGAATTTAATCTGAGCCTGAACCAGGGCTCTTTTTTCAGACTGCCGCTATGCCACCACAGGTTGTGTTTGCCAGACCTTCCTTATGCCAGGCGCTTAAATGGCAGCCGTCCCATGCTTCAATAAGCAATATACACAGGGCCTGAAAGTGCTGCAGTTCCCAGCTGACTGTATTTGTCTTCAATCTTGCCCTGAACACAATTTAATCAGTACCATTTGCACTCACAGCCTCTGCAATGCAGGAGCGCCATCATCATATCTATTGCTGCATGCACAGGCAGACCAGCTCTTTGACCGGCTTAATATGCAGCTAAGAGAGTTAATGTTTATTTCACGGGATTAGTCCCGATGCCACCAGGTATGGATCAAACTGTCAGCACCGACAACTGACAATAGGTGCCGGTGAACTCGACATTAAGAGTATGCAGGATAAACCTGAACACCACCGGACAGATTGAAGTCATGAATGCTTGTCAAAATGGCATGTAATACCATGCTGTGTGATGTCATGCCGTGCCGTGTAATGCCATGTCATGTCATGCCGTGCTGTGCTGTGTAATGCCGTGCCGTGTAATGTCATGCCGTGTCATGTCTAATATCTGCCGGCCAGATCAGACTGTGACATAACACTGTCCATAAATTCGTTCACAGCAGAAACAGTGCGGAGCCAGCTCCATATGCATTGAGCGGCACTGCAATTTCTGCATTGAGCTGAGCTGTATTAAGTTGAGCATGAACACAGCCCTGCTTACTGTCCCGCATGAAACAGACCCGCTGAGTTTACAGCATGAGCACAGATCTGCAGTTGCCAGAACAAGGGCAGCAGTTCGCAACCTTAAACTTAACAAGGCAGAATTATTTTGCCTTCACCAGTATTTTCCATATGTGAGCAGTGCCCATGCACTGACACAAAGTCGTCTGTATTGCATTATTTTTTAACAGACATTTTTATCTGCAATATTACCCGCCGCACCATTCGAAGTTGTGTTCAGTGCGGCATATGATTTTGTATTTTGTTTTATAAAGCGTTATTGCTTTACCCGGCATGTCTGTCCTGTAACCAGGGCTGATTTTATATCCCATGCCATTTCGTATGACTGTATTAAGATCTGACAGGCAGGCTGATTTGCCGCCATATGATTTGTTTACTGCGCTGTTTTATTTTTGATGTAATCCTGCTCCCAAAGAGGAGCCTGACAAACAAAGTTAATCTGCCAGCCCGCAGACTGCTAAAGAATCAGTGCCAGCTGCCGCAACCTGGCAGCAATAACAACACTAAACACATAAATGAGCCTGAAGCTGTCTGCATTTAAACTGAGCAGCCACAACCCTGACAATTTACCTGACGTCAGTACGGCCGCCCAGGCTTGCTAGTCAAAACACAAGCAGGCGGCAGTTGCGATGGCTGCGTCCCAGTCATTTGCGGCACCGGTTACGATGGCACCAGCAGCTCCATTGGATGCATCGATTGAAATGGCGGCGGCGCCAGCAGCAGTGGCTTTAAGGCATCCTGTACACGATCATTACCAGTCCCTCTGTTGATTAAGGTAAGGATGCTTTATTTTCATTACTGATGACAATACTGCTGTACCAGTCAGCAAGCACTTACAGCTCTGTCACTGACCGTCTGTTTTTCTCACTGCACCTTACATGCAGCAAATCAGCTGTTTATCTCAACGTCAGCTGTAACACCATGGTGACAGTGTTTATGCTTTATAAATCGATTTAGTTCTGACCCTCAGATACGGTAAACAGCATCTGATGCAACACTGCAGTGCCCCTGCTGTGACACTGCTGTGACACTGCTGTGACATAAGTGAAACTGCAGTGACCTTACAGCACAGAAGATGCGTCACCTTAACTTTTATAAAGGAATACTTTGCCAGGCAACCTGGGATGCAGAACCTGGATCATGCTTATCCTTAACTGAATTTCTGCCGCAGGCGTACAAACACTCAAACAGCGCCAGGCGGCCACTTTTATCAGCACTGTGATCCTCCAGCGCAAACACGGCTCAATGCACGGAGCATGAGGACTGTTGCCTGGGCGTAAGGATCAGGCCTCAGGCCAGATGCAGTATGCTTTACAAAGCAAGACCATATGCAGGTCAAGCGCTTTGCCATTAGCATCTGAGCATACATTGCTGATATTACCGGTTTTTCCGTCCCATGGAGGTACAGACTCCATGGGCAGCAGCCATCAGAGGCTGACTGAACTTTGTTTTCTTAAGTGGGAATCTGTTTTTTCTATGAGAACTGCCAAAAAGTCACAGACAACAGATAATTCACCTTACCGTAATGCCCGCACCTCACTGTCAGAGCCTAAAGGCCGCAAGCCCCGCTCTGCAGCAGCTGCAGGCAAGTCATCCGGTGCAGATGCTGCATCCGGAGGTTCTGCTGCGTCTGCTCGTAAGAGCAAGGCTGCAGCCACCTCCGCCAAAACCACGGCCAAAGCTGCAACAGCCAGGACAAAAGCTGGCGCAGCCAAGGGTACAAGCGCCAAAGCAGCCGCTAAGCCTGCCGCCAAAGCCGCACCAGCTAAAGCTGCAGCCAGCAAGGCTGCACCAGCCAAGGCCGCAGCTGCAAAGGCAGCGACAGCATCTGCTGCTGGTAAGGCATTGAGTAAGACTGCCAGCAAGAGTGCAGGCAGGAGCTCAGGTAAAAGTGCCGGCAAGGCATACCGTGCATCGGCCGCTGATGCATGGAGTGCATCACCTCAGGAAAAAACTGAGGGAAAGACAGCAGCAGGCATCAAGGCTGCCTCAAAGGCTGCTGCCCTTACATCATCCAGGTCAGCCTCATCTGCATCTGCAAAAGCCCGTAAAAAGGCACGTGCCGAAGAGGCAGCTGCTTCTTTTGATGATGGTGATGAGTATTTAAGGGCTGCACTGCGCGCTGAGGCTGAGTCCCATGCCCGCGCTGCAGCTGCTGCAGTATGGGGTGATGGCAGTTCCTCCCGTAAAAGCAGCACCAGAAGTAAGTCAAAGGCAGCCCGCAAGGCCGCTGCCAAAGAAGCTGCTGCCGCTGCCGGCAGTGCCCGCAGCAGCAAAAAGAGCAAGGCAGCTCCTGTGCGCAGACGTGGCAGCGCTGCCTCTGCAGGTCATGCCGTTCCTTATGCAGCAGGCGCCCACAAAGACAGTCAGGCCTTTGGACCATCTGCAATTTACGGCCAGGATCCGGCCTCTGGTTATAACCACTTTGGCAAGGGCGGCGGATATCCATATCAGCCTGATGCCCCTCACGCCAATGGCCCTGTGGGCAACGGCCCTTATGGCAATGGCCCTGTGGGCAGCGGCCCTTATGGCAATGGCCCTGTGGGCAGCGGCCCTTATGGCAATGGCCCTGTGGGCAGCGGCCCTTATGGCAATGGCCCACGCGGCTCTGCAGGCCCTGATGGTCAGTCAGTTAATCATGATGTTTATGGCTTTGGTCCCCAGGGACGCATGAACGCCGGTCCTGGCGGACACGGGCAATCATCTAATGCTCCTCACTCCGCCAATGGAAATCCTTATATGGATGCCCCAGGCGTCCCAGGTCATTTTGATCATTACAACAGCATGGGTAATGGCTCTGATGCAGGCAACTTACCGGGCTACGGCTATGCAGGCATGCACGGCGGAATGCCTGGCATTCAGGGCATGCCAGGTCATATGCAAGGTAATGACGGATATTATGATGAAGGTCCTTACGGTTTTAATGATCGTCATGGACCAGCTGATCGCGGCCATGATGCCTGGGGTCAGCCACCACAGCGCCACCGCTCTTCCCGCCGTCGTCACAGCGACAGCCGCAGGGGAGCGGCCTATGGAGCTGGTGGACCAAATGTTATGACCGGACCTATGGATCATCCAAATGAGTTTTCACCAGTTGGAGGAATTGATCCGGGCTTTGATCCTGAGCTGGTAAATGCTGCTCCTGAGCGCTCAGTTGAGGAGGCTGCAGAAATTCTGCGCCGCTTCAAGAGTCTGATGCAAAAAGGCTCAGAGGCCCCTGCTGTCAGTGAACCTTACCCAAGCTATGAAATTGATGAGCTGGGTAATGTTATCCACCAGAAAGGCAGCAACCGGCCAAAGTCTGAGGTGAAGGTCGTGGTGCGCCGTCGTCGCTCCCTGCTAAGCGAGGCCGACAGCGGCAGCAAGTCCCTGTCTGACACTGTGGACAGCAGTGCAGCTGCCGCCGATGCAGCCAGCACATCCGATGCTGCCCAGTCAGCTGCAAATGCAGCAGACCAGGCTGCAGCTAACGCAGCCAATGTTCCAGCAACTGCCACAGCTGGCGAGGTCGCAAATGCATCTGCTTCAGAGGCATCTGCTTCCGGCAAGTCAAAGACACTCTCATCATTGAGCGTGCGCTCTGACTCTGCCAGTGCTGCCCGTAATGCAGGTGAAGAGTCTGATCAGACTGACAATTACGAAGGTGCTGATGAGACTTATGCAGATAATGAAAGCGATCATGATGATTCCAGCGAACTGCTGCGTGCAGCAGCCATAGTCTATGCTCAGGATCCTGTTCTGGGCGTAAGCCGTGAAACCAGTGAGCAGCTGGGCATTACCAGAAGTGTTGCCCAGAATATTCTGGAGCAGCAGCACCCAGCCAAAGGCCGCAAGAAGAAAAAACGTAACCAGCTTACTGCTACTCAAAAGGCAGAGGCTGAAGCTGCTGAGGCAGCAGCTCAGGCCGCTGAGGCTGCAGCTGCGCTGGCATTTTCCCGCATGCTTGAAGAAAACGGTCAGTCATCTAAGGATTCAGGCCAGGGCCGTAAGGCAGCTAAAGCTGAGCGCAACCGTCAGCGTAAAGGCGTAAATGCTGCCGGCAAGGCCCCATATTTTGATCAGGGCATGATGCCCGCACCGGGCAATGGTCCGTCCCTGGGCCATGGCATGGGCCCAGCTATGGGTCAGGGCACTGGTCCAGGTATGGGGCCTGGTATGGGTCAGGGCATTGGCAACTTTGTGCCTGATGCCTTTGCTGGCGGCGTGCCTCTGGTTCTGGGCTTTGACGGTCCTGTACCGCTTAACGCTCCGGAAATTTTCCGTACCCCTGACGGCATGATTCATCAGGATACTGTCAATGGCCCTGTGGCTGTTGGCCCTGCTCCGGGCATGTTCCTTGGTGTTGACGGTATGATTTACCTTGATACCGGAAACATGATTGTGCCTGCCGGTCCTGTGGTTGGTATGTTTATCGGCCCTGACCATATGCTCTATCAGGACACTCCAGGTGGTATCACCCTGATAGGTCCGGCACCAATGATGTTCTATGGTCATGACGGCATGCTCTATGAGACAGGTCCTGCAGGTCCTGTACCTGCCGGTCCGGCTCCGGGCATGTTAATGGCTCCTGATGGTACTCTTTATCCTGATGAGGCCAATCCTGTAAGCCTTAATGACCCTGATATTTATCAGGATCAGGACGGCATGCTTTATATGGATACCCAGTCAGGCCCTGTTTTGATGGGCCCGCCTCCGGGCATGTTTGATGAGCTTGGTGCTCAGGCTGTCATTAACAGATTCCATGCAGCTGTTCCATCTCAAAGAGCAAAGTCAAAAGGCAACCGAGACCGTAATGCTGATCTTGCAGACCATGCAACACAACATGGAAGCGCACCTGGCGCGGCCCTGGCTCAGGATGCTCACAGTATGCCTGTCAGTCAGTCCAGGGACGGTCAAAGCAAATCCTCTGAAGCAGATGCAGCCGCTGCCGGCAATGGTACTCCTTTAACAACCCGCATTGCCGGAGTTGGTGCAGGTACAGGCTATCGCCGATCTTCGGGACTTAGCAAGTTCTCATCTGTCGGCCTGCCATCTGATGATGAGAAAAAGCGCCGCCAGCTTATGAACAAGCTTGCCCGCACTCAGGCTGAGTTTGACCGTATGACCCTGCTTCCAGATGAGCTGGATCCATCAGGTGCTGACATTGATCTCAGCAGCTACGATCAGGCCTTTTCAGGCGTGTCATCTGCAGCTGATTATGATGATGACCTTCTTCTTGCCTCTGAAAAGAAATCAGCATCATCGATCTCCAGCAGCGCAGATGAACCGGTCCCAGCCACGGAAAATCAGGACGAGTACGCACAGCACGAGGCCGATGCAGAGGATGCCGAAGACGACATCGGCAATCTTGATTACGAAGATCAGGATCTGGATGCCAGCGAAGAAGCCGATGCTGATGCTGACGAGGAGTCTGACTCTGATGATGAGGATGCTGACTTCGCTGCAGATATGGATGAATACAGTTCAGAAGATGAGGAGTATGAGTCAGAGGATGTATCGGATGACGCAGATTACGCTGATGACAGTGATCTGTATGCAGCTGCATCGTTCCTTGATGATGAGCTGAACGATACTGACTTCAACGCAGCCCGCGATGCAGATCCGGCTGCGCACAAGTCAAAGGCAAGTGCAGGCTCCAAAGCTCGAACTGGCTCAAAGTCAGCCGCAGCCACAAAGAGCAGCGCTGCCTTAAAGACCGGTGCCAGATCTAAAGCTTTATCAGCAGCATCCAGGAAGACTGCAGCACGTTCAGGCTCACGAGCCAGTGCCGCATCAGCTCCAGCAGCCCAAAAAGCTGCAGCCAGCGCACAGGCAAAGGCCCCAGCCAGGGCCGCCAAACCAGCTGCTGCGAAGGCTGCTGCTGCAAAAGATGCTGCTGCAAAGGCCCCGGCAAAGGCCGCTAAAACAGCAAGAGCAACTAAAGGTCCTGCTGCTAAGGCAGCCTCTGCCAGGCCGGCTGCAAAAGCTCCAGCCGCAAAGGGAGTAGCAGGCAAGGCCAGTTCCACTGCCAAAGACAGCTCCCCTGCCAAAGCTGCGTCCACCGGCGCATCAAAAGCTACTCGAGCTGCACCTCGTAAGACCTCTGCAGCCGCATCTGACAGTACCAGAAGCACTGGCCGCAACGCTGCTGCAACTGCAGGCTCACGATCAAAGGCCAGGGCAAAAGAATAAGCTGCTGGCACAAAGCCCCGAACCGGGGCCATGACCTTAAGAGAAAAGACTGAAATGGTTCAACTGCACTGATGGGTTGCAAGTTGAGCTGTTTTGGTCTTTTGTTTTTCAAGGCCGGCATTACACTGGCTTTGAAATATGGATGTCGCTCTTCGGATACGGCCAACACAGGGGGCAGATTGCCAGGCAATACCGGCAAAAGGCCATTTTTTGCTGATGTACGGCCTGCTGCAGTTCACTGCCATAGAATGACTCTGTCCTGCCATGCGGTTAATTATGGAGCTTTGCGCGTAAGGTCATGGCCCCGCAGACCACTTCCGGCTGTTATGTTTTTCTGTCAGATCAGTTATTTTTTTGCAAATTGTGTCCTGTGATCTTGAACTGAGGCCAGTTAGCCCCTATTTATTGATTACGTCCCTTATTGCCTCCGTACAGGGTACAGGGCAATATTGAGCAATATGTCCATGACTGCATTCAAATGCTTATGCAGCAACTGCTGTATATCATGAAACAGGGATTAAACCACTTAGCCTGACTTTTGACTCAAGCAGACGCAGCCCCATGGATATTCCAGACACCAGTTTCATATTGACTGCAATCAGAGCGCAGTTGCTGACTTAAATAATATCCGGACCATTCGGTAACAGGGATTTGAGTTTACAGCCGAAATAATATGCGCACTGTTTAGTGCGTGATGTCTGCCAGAAATGGCACGATAGAAGGATAGATAAACATGGCTAGACTTGATGACATCAAGATGATGTTAAGCTCACTTTTAAAGGTAAGAGAGCCGGCCGAACAGGAAAAAGGCAAAAGTGACGATGGCTATAACGCTGAGGATGGTTATGACAATGACAATCCTCTGGCGCTGACCTCACTTTACCGTGATGAGATGGGCAACCGTCTTCCAAACAAACTGCACGTTATTCCACTTGCAGGCGCTCCTATACTGCCTTCACAGCTGTCATCCATGCAGCTTAACATTGAGTGGCTGGACATCATTACCGAGGTCATCAGCTCCTCCCACCATACTTTTGCCATGTTTGGTGTGGACAACGAAAAGGCTGCTAGCGCCCAGCTCAATATCGACGACTTTCCTAAGACAGGTACTGTTGTACGTCTGCTTTCAGCCCGTACCGGTCCTGAGGAAATTGATATTGTCTGTGAGGGCGTACGCCGCGTAAGCCTGATAGAGGTATCAGACAGCAAGAAGAATCTGGCTCAGGTACGCTATCCTGAAATTGAGTACCGTCTTGCCAATGCTGAAACCCAGGGCAAGGATACTGTCAGCCGTGACAGCCTGCGCGAGAGCCTTAACCGTACTGCTGCTCTTGATAACCAGCTCAAGAACCTGCTTAAGGAGCAAAAGGAATATGCCCGCTCCATTGGTATAGACGTGGTCAAAAAGCAGGGCAGCTTTGACTTTGATTACTACATCCACAGTGATGAGCGTGTAATCGGCCGTCTTTCCCGCAGCAAGTTCAAGGACCTGCTTGAATTTCTGGCTATCAATGATATTCCAGAAGAGCAGAAAGAGCAGATCGCTCTCTATCTGGCACGTCCTTCCCAGGAGGAGATCGACCGTCTTAACGAGTACTATCAGCAGGCTGTAGCTGTTATCAAGGAACGCTCCGGTTATATACGTGACGGCCTTGCCCGTGTCACCGGAAAAATTGCTGATGCCGCATCAGCTGCCACGGAAGCCTACCGATCTGCTGGTGATCCTGGCTCAGATTCATCTGCCGCCACTTCAGGCTCCACTGCAGGCACAGGTGTCGACAACTCTTCAGATACCTCGGACTCTGCAACAGTAAACGCTGAAAGTGGCTCATCTGAACCTGGTCAGGAAGTTAACCGATCACTTAAGGATCTTGCCGAAGAGCTTACTCATGCTCTGCGCAGCCGTACCAGCCAAAAGGAAAGCATCCCAGACGCAAAGATGCTGGTTGGTGGCAGCAGCAATGCACGTCAGGCAAAGATCAACGAGGAAGCCCGCGCCAGCGACAGCAGTCTCAACCAGGTCTTTATTGACCGCATGAACTTCATTCTTGATGACTATGCAGTTCATGAGGCCAATGGCAAAGCCCCGGGGGCTGACAGCGCCAGCAACAAGAATATTGGCGTAGATGAAAAGGGCAACCTCATGGGCACCGCCAGTGAGCGTCTGTTCAAGATGATGAGCCTTATTGATCGTCGTGAAGAGCTTGAAGACGACCTTGCTCAGAAACGCTTTAAGAAAGAAGCTCTAAACGCCATTCTGGAAAACAGCCCAAGTGACAAGGAAGACATTGAAAATGCTGAAGCATCAGCTACTGGTCCTAACTTTGGCTTTGTTAACGAAGATACCGCAGTAATTACCTTTATGCCTGGACACGAGGCATCAGAGGACCTGCTCATGCGCCTGAATGAAATTCAGAAAGAACATGAGCTGGCTCTGACACGTCGTGCCCAGGAAGAAGGCAAGCTGACATCAGGAACTGATACAGCTGCCATTCTTGACAGTGATACTGACGAGTCTCAGGAGCAGACCAGCTGGAGCGAGGAGCTTGATGGCGACGATGGTGCCGGTCTTAACATTCTTGGCAAGACCTTTAATGAAGACGGCAGCACTCAGACCAGTATTACAGTCAACAGCGACAATCAGCGCCTTAACCCTGAGCTCAAGGAGTTCCTCAACTACCTGATGCAGGGCAAGGATATTGCCGATATTGCTCAGAGTGAAATGGGCCAGAACGGCAAGAAAGGCAAGTGGGCTGCACTGCAGCGCGCTGCCATGATCCGTAACAAACTGGCCGCCCTGCTCGGCGGCAAGGTTATCTTTGGCGTTTCCACAGTAAAGGAAGACCGCAACAGCGCCCAGTATGATGTAGAGCTGCGTGCCTACTGCCTTGGTATCAGCGCTGCTCTGCAGGAACTGATTCCGCTGAATCCTCTGATCACTGATGAAATGCGCCAGTACCTGGCACGTTTTGACATGAGCAATCCGTCAGTTCTTGCTGACTGTGGCGCATCTCTTACCCAGTCCAAGCCAGATGACCTCCAGAAAGTACTGGATACCATTCCTGTTCTGCCTCGTCTGCGCCTGGTATTTGAGCTCATAAGCCGTGAGCTGTCTGCAGCCCGTCTGCATGACAAGATTAAGATTTCCGTTGCTGAAAAGATTCAGAAGCGCCAGAAAGATTTCTTCCTGCGTGAGCAGCTCAATGAAATCAAGAAGGAGCTTGGCCTTGCAGCTGACGAAAAGGATCTTGATGTCGAGAAGTTCAAGGAGCGCATGAAGAAGCTCTCCCCTCCTGATCACATCAAGGAGCGCTTTGAAGACGAGATTACCAAGCTTTCCCTGCTTGAGACTGCCAGCCCTGAATATGGCCAGACCCGTAATTACATCGATATTCTGACCTCTATCCCATGGGGCAAGATGGCCAAAGAAAAGCTTGGCCGCAACACCAGAGATGACAAGGACAGCAAAGGTAAGGAAGGAGTCAAAAGCAGTATCGACCTCAACCGTGCCCGTCGTATCCTTGATGAGGATCATGAGGGTCTGCAGGATGTTAAGGACCGCATTATTGAGTTCCTGGCTGTCGGTGCCCTCAAGGGTCACACCAGTGGTCAGATTATGCTCTTTGTCGGCCCTCCAGGTGTAGGCAAGACCTCTATTGGCAAGTCCATTGCCCGTGCTCTTAACCGTCCTTTCTACCGTCTGTCTCTGGGCGGTATTGATGATGTGTCTGAAATCAAGGGCCACAGAAGAACCTATGTGGGCTCCATGCCGGGAAAAATTGTTTCTGCCCTGCGTGAGACCAAGGTTATGAACCCTGTGATCATGCTCGACGAAATCGACAAGCTGGGCCGCTCCTATCACGGTGATCCTGATTCAGCTCTGCTTGAAACCCTTGATCCTGAGCAGAACAAGAACTTCCTTGACGTGTATCTGGATGAAAAGCTGGATCTGTCAAACTGTTTATTTATCTGTACTGCCAATGGCACTGATACTATTTCTGCACCACTGCTTGACCGTATGGACCCTATCCGTCTGTCGGGCTACATTGCACGTGAGAAGTTTGCCATTGCCAAAAAGCATCTGCTGCCACGAGCTCTTGATGAGGCCGGCCTCAAGAAGAACAGCACCAAACTGCGTATTCCTGATGCCACCATTTCTGACCTGATTGATGGCTATGCCCGTGAAAGCGGCGTACGTTCCCTGGAGCGTGCCATTGCCAAACTGATCAGAAAGTCAGCTGTAAAGCTGGTTGAGGGTGAGAGCAAGGTAGTCATCAGCAGTGATGATCTTGAAGATTACCTGGGCACAGCTCCATTTAAGAAGGAGAAGATGCTCCAGGGCGTGGGCATTATGACCGGCCTTGCATGGACTGCATCTGGCGGTGTAACCCTGCCTGTTGAATCCATCATCACCAGTCACGACACCAATGGATTCAAGCTTACAGGTTCTCTGGGCGACGTGATGAAAGAGTCTGCAAGCATTGCCTACAGCTATGTACAGTCTCATCTTGAGGTATTCTGCAGCGCTTCCAGCCGCAGCTTCTTCAAGAAAAAGACCGTACACGTACACGTGCCTGAAGGCGCCATTCCTAAGGATGGTCCATCAGCAGGTGTCACCATGGCTACCTCTTTGCTGTCTCTGGTTCTCAACCAGGCTCCGGCCGAGAACTACGCCATGACTGGTGAGCTGACCTTGACCGGTCATGTTCTGCCTATTGGCGGTCTGCGTGAGAAGACCATTGCGGCACGCCGCATGGGCATAATGCAGCTCATCATTCCTGTTGGCAACGAGGGCGATGTCAAGGAACTTCCTGAGCAGGTGCGTTCCAATGTCACCTTCTACTATGCTGACACCTACAAGGATGTCGCATGGATTCTCTTTGAAAGCGTACGTCCGGCCATTAGCAAAGCCTTTGCTGGCTACACCGGCCCACGCAGCGTAACTTTCGATGACGAGGGCAACGCCCTGTCAGAGAACAGCGCAAAGAAAGACCAGCCTGCTGCAAAAACCACAGCCCGCGCCACCAGGTCAGTCAAGACCAGTGCCGCAACCGGCAGCGCCTCCAAAAAGGCCACCTCAGCCCAAACAGCTGACTCTGCCAGCACCGATAATGCAGCCCCGGTAAAATCAACCCGAGCTAAATCCGGGACCTCAACTGGTCCAGCAACCAAGGCAAAGGCAAAGGCAAAAGCAAAGGCTGAACCAAAGCCATCTGCCAAATCTACTGCAAAGGCACCAGCAAAAGCTGAAGCAAAGCCAGCTGCAAATGCACCGGCAAAAGCAGAGGCAAAACCAGCTGCAAATGCACCAGCAAAAGCAGAGGCAAAACCAGCTGCAAAGGCAACCGCTAAAGCTGCAGTAAAGTCAGCTGCTAAGACCTCGGCAAAGGCAACATCAAGCACCGCTTCTGCAGCTAAAAAGCCTGCTTCAAAAGCCAGGACTGGAACTGCAGCAAAGGCTACTACCGAGGCTAAGGTAAAAGAAAAGGCTCCTGTAAAGAACACTGCAAAGTCCACAACAGCCACCAGGGCTCAGACTGGCACTGCGCAGAAGAAAGCCACCGTTAAAAAGACCACTGCCAAAAAGAAAGGCAGCTCTGACAAGGGCGGCACCAAATAACAGGCGCTGATTAAGCCAATTACAACAAAGCCTCCGGCTCGCAAGAGCTGGAGGCTTTGTCTTTTCTGGACATGAAAGCAAAACAAAAATCAGATTGCGCCTGCACATCAGATACATGGCGGCTGGCGCATTAATTTCTATAACTAAAATAAAACTTTACCAAAATTTAGAACTATGTGCATGACGCATTAGTAGAGTGATATGGGAAATTGCTCCACCTATAAGACAAAATCCCTTGTACAAGCCAAATAACAATAGACAATATTAAATGGGCTACAAAGTTAACCGAGTTAATAGTTCCATTGTTCAGAGCTATCGGCTATAATACAGTCAGGTAATTTCCAGTGTTTAATTTGGATTTTTGTATGGTTCCTGACGATATTAAGAAAGTCGATAGGCCAAGGAATACTGTGGTGGTTGATACTGGCAGCAAGAGCTCACGACGCTATGCTGTCAGGGAGCGCTCCGGCTACAAAAAGACCTGCAATAACAATGCAGGCCCAAGGAACGGTAAGACTATTGGGTACATAGTTAACGGTCGCTATGTGCCCAAGTCTTCCATCCACCAAGATGTAGTAAAGAACAGAAGAGAGATGCTTCAGTATGGGGCAGCAGCTCTTGTTCATAGTGTATGTAAAGATGTCTATGAAGATCTTAACAAGTGCTTTACTGTTGAGGATGCCAATCGGATTTTCACTATCGCATCACTAAGGGTTACCAATCCAGGTATAGCCTGTAATCGCTACTCTTCCAAAGCTAAAATCAGCTTCATAAGCGTACTTTACCCTTGTATAGGACTGTCCAAAAACAGTGTCAGCTCGCTTATCGAGAATCTTGGTAAGGCACCATCCAGGCTTAAGGAGTACTACTCCCTAAGGCTTGAGCGTGTCAAAGAATATCAGAACTTAATCTTGGATGGAGTTCTCAAACAGGACACTGGCGATAACGCCCTGTCAATGCCATCAGCAAAGACCCATCTGAAAGGTCACAAAGAAATCTCTGTGATCTATGCATACAATCAGGAGATGTCTGAGGTGGTATGCGCCAAGGTCTACCAGGGGAATATGCTCGATGCAAAGGCTTTCCGTGACTTTATTCTTGATAACAAGATAACCAGAGGCACAATCGTATGTGACAAGGGATTTCCTGTCAGCAAGATTTCTGATCTTCTGGAACGGTACCCTGATCTTCACTACATTGCTCCAATTAAGAGGAATGACAAGCGCATTTCCGAGCACAATATGCTGGCTTGTGACAGTACTGCCATACTCAACAACGGTCATATGGTCATGTACAAGAAGCTTAAATTGGCTGATGGTACATTTATGTACACCGTAAGAGATGTAACAAGAGGAGAAGCCGAAAAGCACGCAATCTTAAACCGCATCAATGACGATACAGCCTCGCTGGATGGTGATAAGTTCCTGGAAAGTATGTGGATTCATGGAACGATTACATTTCTCTCAGACATGGATCTTGATCCATTTGATGTACTTGAGTATTACAGTAACAGATGGCCTCTTGAAATCGAATTTGATCACTACAAAAACACCCTTGATCTGGACATTGCCATGGTTCAATCAAAGCAGGCTGTTATTGGCAATGAGTTTATAAACTTTATTGCTACGCTGATGCTTTGCAAGATCATTTCCCCCATCAAGAAGCTTGAGAAAGACGGAGAATTAACACGACTTTCAATCAGAACCATACTGGAAGATCTCAGTGACATTGACCGTAATGTTGATGCACCTTTTCGCGGTCACATTGATGATGGCTGCTGGAATGTTCCAGCCAGAGACAGTGCATTTGAGCTGCTTGTTAAGCTGGGTCTTGCTGATGCTTCACAAAGTTATTTAGAGAGTATATCTTCTAAAAACGGAAGGTCTCCAAAGTCCAGAACAAGGGCAGCTGACAAGCCTGATGATTATGCATGTAATGAGACAGTAACGGATCTTAAGCCGATTAAACGAGGCCCCGGCCGACCTAAAGGAAGTAAAAACAAAAAGACGCTACTACAAGAGGCGTCTTTTGTTGGACCAATGCCTAAGAAAAGAGGTCGGGGTCGACCTGCTGGCAGTAGGAACAGTAGCCTTGTTGAGTTTGAAGCTGCCTTTGTTGGACCAATGCCTAAGAAAAGGGGACGCGGCCGACCTGCTGGCAGTAGAAACAGGAAGCTTGTTGAGTTTGAGGCCTCATTTGTTGGTCCAATGCCGGCAAAGCGTAAGCCAGGTCGTCCAGCAGGCTCCAAAAACAAGAGAACCACCACTTCCTTGGAGTCATCATTACCCGTATCTAAAATCTGGCCATGGGCAAAATACTCTCGAAAACATACTAGAGAGTTTCATGCTGCATTTGTAGGACCTATGCCTGCAAAACGACGTCCAGGAAGGCCACCGGGCAGCAAGACTACAAGGGCATATGTCTAACTCTTGACTAAGAATTATGTACATATTTACATAGATCTATTAATTAGAGAGCTTTTTATAGTTCAAAACTCTGGGAAAGTTTTAATTACTTCGTCAGCATCAATCTGAACCATTGAGTCCTTTGAAGACTCAATGGTTTCAGCAAATCGAATTGTGCGGATAAGACTGCCAGGGTCATACGCACGACCATTTAAATCGTTAAACTCTTTGATTTTCCCGGCAAGATCGCTTTTGTCCATAACTGCCGGAGCTTGACGGCAACGCTCTGTCCATTGGTCAGAATCAAGCGGAAGTCCAGTTGTTGGGCAAAAGCCATTACCTGAGAGAATCTCGTCTCTTTGATGGGTATAAGACTCATGAATTACTTGAGCTGTTGTTTCAACCAGGTCCTTCAGGGTCGAAACACCTAAAACGCAACGACCGTAGTTTATAAGGTTCTTATGAACATGCCTGAATGATGTGTCGGTGAGCTCACTTAGAACGGCATTTTTAAAACGGACAGATCTGAGCGTCAAATTTGGGTTGTAGTTCGGCACAATGGATGTCCCAATAAAGACTTGGAACTCACCTTCGAGACACTACAAAGTTACTTTCTTGAGGTCTTTTTTTTTGGTCCTTCAGCACCGGAGGTAAGCTTTTTGAACGTGTATGCGGCCATTGCTTCACGGGCATCAGCTACAATGGTTTCCGTCTTGTCGAGGGCGTCCAATATATCGTCCATAGACTCTGGCTCACGGGCAGAACATGCAGGAAAGGAAGAAACTTCGTCAGATGAAACTATCTTGCCCCCCTGCCAAACCTGAGCAACTAAAACTATTTTGCAATCATCGTTTTTCTTAGACATAATTGAAGCCTCATTATCACGCTTATCATAGGTATTAAGTATACCATCAACACATGTACGGCCTATTATCGTCCGTACACGTGAAAAAATATATGTCAAGAAGGCGATCCTTAAATGCCGGGCTATGATTCATGATTAAGACTTTGCCGAAGAGTCAGCAAATCTGCCCCGGCAGTCTATCATTGAGCTGGCTGCTACCTCTATGCTGATGCAGGCTAACCCCCGTCCACAACTGGGCATATACCTGTCAGGCTAATCCATCCAGCATAAATCCACAGCTGCTGTAATTGACTGTACCATCTGATCAAAGCCTCCGGTTTGCAAGAGCTGGGGGCTTTTTCGCTTTTACGACTGGTGCCGCTACAGGGCATTTAATGCAATGTGATTCTGACGCGGTCTGGATTTGTATGGTTCTGGTAAGACATCCTGGTCTGTCCAGGTATTTAAAAATATGGAATTAAAACCCAAAACACGGGGCCAGAGAGTGCTTTTTGTTCGATTATGTGGCCATTTATTCCTAAAGTTTGACGCAGGTACGGTATCGAAGTTAATAGAACTCGGACCGGCCGGTATAATGATAAGGTTAAGCCTTAATCTGTTTTAGGGAATTCAACCATGATCTACAACCACATTACTCTGACTGTTCCTGAAAATGGCGGTGAATACCACGCCCGTGACTTATGTCCTGAAGGAGAGCCTTACCTGTACTTTGTCAGGGAAGAGAGTACTGTCTGCTCATCAGAGAGCGGCGGTTGCTGTGGTGATGAATCTGATGGCAGTAAAGAGAATCGCTGTGCCTGCGGTTCAGGCTGCAGCTGCCGTACCTCTTACAGCAATGATGATCAGTGCTTTCTGGTAGGCCGTATCTGTGGCACAGATGAAAATGGCAAGCTGTTATTTCACCCTGACGAGCAGTACTACCTGCTCAACAAACTGCCTCTTCCTGAGCCTGTTGAAGAATATATTATCAACAGCAAGGACGAGGGCCTTGTTAAGGTACCACGCATGTTCAGCCACTTCCCGGCTCTCATTGAGCTGGCCTACAACCCTGTAGCTGAACCTCCGTTCCCAAGAATTTTCTTTAAGACAGCTCTGCCTGAAATCCAGCCTGAGGATATTATCCGTGGTGACAAGTTCCTTGCTCATGCCGCAAGCAATACCAGCAAACTAACTGATATGATGCTTGAGACTGCTGAAGAGGAGATGGCAGTAAAGCTGCTCGATACCGCTTCTTTCATGGCAACAGGCGCACCAGGCGGCATGGGAGAGCTTTATAACTTCGGCCGTATTACAGGACTGCTGGCTCACTCAAATCTGATGGAAGATGATATTCGCGGCATGTTCTCCGCTGTAAGCGAAGACGATACCCGCAAGTTCCTGAAGTTATGGCTCGAGCCACGCAAAGACGATCATGTCATTGCCTGTATTACTCATGCTCCACGCTCCAAGGACAATAACCAGTCCTGTACCCGTTATTTCAAGGCCTGCGATATTGTTACCGACCCTAATGCTGTCAGTAAGGACAACAGTCCACAGCGAATGGTAGTGCTCTACTCCAAGAAGGACTTCAGCCCTGTTTTCTGGCATCGTCCGGAAAATGATGTTGCTGATATTTCAGCCGTTGAAGAGTGCCTGCAGCTGGCTGCAGATGATGGCCTTAAGAATACAGAGACCTGTCGTCTTATTGAGGATATCCGTGCTATGGCCCACTGTCGTGCCCCATGGACCATTGAAGATGAGGCAGAGGGTATTGGCCCTACTGATCAGGCAAACCTCATTGCCCGTCACTTAAGCCGTATGGAGGCCTACATCCGCCCATCATGCTGCACCAACTTCAATGACAGTCCTCTGAGCGCCCGCGCCTTTGTTTTCTTCATGGCCCTGATTATCAGATACCAGATGCGCCATATACTCTATCCAGTACTGCGCAACTTCAACATTGAGTTTGACGAGGCCATTGCCATCATTCGTGAAGTCCAGCTGATCCGTAACGGCCGTAAGCTTACTGTTATCAACGAGCCTGATGCTCAGCAGATTGAGCTTATCTACCAGACCGCCAGGGCAGCCGGTTACACTGTCACAAATATTCTGAGCAACCGTCCTGAGTAAGTGGCAGGGTAACAGAAACCTGGTTCGGTGCTACGCGTATGAGCGCCTGATCTTATTCCTGGCATATAACGCAAAGAGCCATCCTTTTGGATGGCTCTTCGCTTTTTGGAGGGTACACTACCCCCATCGAGAAAGTATGTATCCCGGCAGCAAGGCAGCCAGATTGCCCCGGCTTTATCTTTTGGAGTGCACTGCTGCCAGCATCTGTTTGTGTACTTTATGGTCAGCTTGAGTTTAGACTTGAATTCTTGATGACAGGAGCTGAATGAGAATATGCGCCTGGTATGGGCCAAGCAGAGAAAGGATGATATTGAAAGGTGTGAGTTGATGTAAAACGAGATGAGATGAGATGAGATGAGACTTGCTGGTCTTTCAGGCGGGGCCGGGTTTCTTGAGGCCCAGAAACGAAAAAAGCACCCTGATGGTGCTCTTTGAAACTGGTCGGTGATGTAGGATTCGAACCTACGACCCACTGCTCCCAAAGCAGTTGCGCTACCGGACTGCGCTAATCACCGACGGCGCTCATTATAAGCACAGTCACTGAGGCTGTCAACAAAATATTTCGATTTTTTATAAAAACTTCACCGGCTCCTGACGCTTACTGAACAAAACTGCAGTCAACAGGCGCTTACAGCGCCTGTTTACATTTCTGTGTTTTACCTGATTGATGCCTCAGCTGATGGTTCATAAGCTGCTGCCAGGCTGTGTCCGCTGGACTGCCTGTACCCTGGTAAGAATACGGCTCAACCAGTGTGGGTGAAGTTCTATGTCCTGTGCACCGCGCTCTACTGTTGCCACAACAGGAACTGCTGTCATTGCCTCAATCATTCTGCAGTTATCCACATGCATGGCACTGGTCGGTTCGTAGTTATTAAGAATTACGCTGACATTTGCCAGATCAAAGCCCTCTGCCTTAAGTGACGTCAAGGTCATTACAGTGTTATTAATGCAGCCCAGGGAGGCATCGGCTACAACGACTATGTTCAGAGGTACGGTGCTGTTAATCCAAGCCATAAAGTCGCTGATGGTAAAACACCGGTCGTTGAGGTCGCAAAGCACAGGTGAGCTTTCAGGGTTGCTGCGGGAGAAGGTCTTTGTGTCAGGCACAGCATGAGTGTCAGCGGCGAGCTCACTTTCATCCCTGCTGTTCAGATAAGGACGACGCTCATAAGACCAGCTCAGTGGACAGTAAATACCTCCACTGCCCTCCAGCACGGTCAGCATTACCTGGTCATGCACAGCCTTATAGCCTGCACCTACTGTCTTTATGTCTATAGGAGCAGAGCCCTCATGCTGCTGAGCCAGGTGAGGGGATACGGCCTCAGCATACAGGTAGGATGTAAGAGCACCAGGCTCCTGACCAAGCCCGGCAAAGGAGTTGACCATACCGGCATCAGAGCTTTCAATACTGTCAGCACCGCTTATAGCTGCCTTGTAATACCCTACTGCTCTGATATCACTGCTACAGGCCAGCTCAATGCTCTGCCTTAGCTTGCGGCACAGCAAGGCGGTCACATAGGTTTTACCCACATCGGTACCAGTTCCGGTAACAAACACCGGGCGAAACATTCCAGCTGAAGCGCTCTGTGCTGAAAGTCCTGCCAGTGGATTTACGATATCTGCATTAATCCTGCTGCTCATTGGAGCTCCTTAACCAGTAATAACTTCTCTGTCTCTTAACTGTAAACTGCATTCTGTTCTACCGCACATGCTCCAGACTGTCGCGCCATATTCCTTAGGGAGGACCGGTAATCTCACCTTACTTATGGAGGACCAGTAATCTCACCTTACTTATGGAGGCCCAGTCACCTCTACTGCCAGTCATCCATCCTGCCTTATGCAGTACCTGTAGCGCCAAACGAGCCAGGTGAGGCTATGCATGCTGTAAAGAACGTCATGCCGCACGGCGCTAATCCCATGGCTCCAGGCACTGTTGAGGTCAGCCTCAGGAGTGGAGACCTGCATTCATGTCAGGCATCTGGTAGAACGCCCTTACAGCCTTGACTATGGCACGGGCTGGACTATGGTACACCCTGATGGCAGCCCCTGACACCTCACTGCATAATTGGCTCAATTGCATTTCAAAACTGCTCAGCACAGGCATCGCGGCAACGGCACGGTGCCATCCACATCACGGCAGCTGAAGTGCCGCAGAGGCATCACGGCAGCTGAAGTGCCGCAGAGGCATAGCGGCAGCTGTAGTGCCACAGAGGCATGGCGGCAGCGTCATGCAGGATTTGCCTGACTGGGACACTCTGGCTGATAAGCAACAGGGCCTGCATCCGAAAGGATAACAGGCCCTGTTGTTATTACTGCTATGTTTTACGCTCTGGAAATCTCTGCAGGATTATCCCGGCTCCCTCAGCTCACATGCCAGGTAAACACAGGAGCGCCGGTTTACTTCATGAAGACGAAGTAGACGGCTGCAACCAGACAGATAAAGGCTGCGATGTGGTTCCACTGGAAAGTGGCGGTCTTGAACAAGAAGGTAACAATCAATGAGAACACAATGAGTGATACTACTTCCTGAATAACACGCAGCTGAATAATGTTGAAAGGACCACCATTGTCTATGATGCCCAGGCGGTTGGCCGGGATCAGGAATATGTACTCAAAGAATGCTACGCACCATGAAATCAGAATAATAGCCAGTAAGGGCCAGTCCTTGGCCAGCTCGGTCTGAGAGAGTTTCAGATGGCCATACCAGGCCAGAGTCATAAAGACATTGGAAACAACAAGCAGAAGAACTGTATATACGCCTTGCATAGGGAAAACATTCCTGAAAAATAGTTGATGGAATAACAGGCTGAGAGGACAGCTGGTGCCCGAAGAACAACACTCAATTACGCCGGTTCAGACCGGCCTCGAAAACGTTTGCAGGAAAAGATAAACAGGCATGGCCAGTATGGCCGCATTTCCCATATTTAAGGGCACTGCACAAAATTTTGAGGTTTATTTTGGGGGCTCACAATATTATCTATTTAACATGACGTTAGCAAGCGTTTCAGACACCGTTTTCACCCCCTGTTCAACAGCTGTTCTCTCCAGGACGCATCAGAGCTCACATTGCACCTGCATTGCCCTGTTTACGCCGGTTTTGTCCTGTTTGAGTCAACCTGTATGACATCTGTCGATATATACCTCACACTGCTGCTAATCTCCCTGTAAAAGCAGCCCTTACCAACACTCAGACCGGTTACCTGCCGTACTCTATTCCTGACTCTATACCTGCCAGTGCTTACGCTTCATCCGGTACGCCGTCTGTCACTCCAGCTATGCTCTTTTCCAGAGCTTTATGCCCATACCGTTTGCATACACCAATAGAGATTAACACCGGCTCGCATGGCATCATCCTGGCTGGTACCGCTACCTGCCGCTCTGTGTTGCCAGTACAGGCCCTGTCACACGTATGTTGCCTTTACAGGCTCTGACACAATCCCTGCCTGGACCTGTCGCCCCTCTGTTGCCTCTACAAGCCCTGTCACATGCCCTGCCATGTCAGCTTATGTTATCTGATGTGCCCTTCTCATACGTGCCTGGGTGCGTGCCTGCCATGGCAATCATTACTGCAGCACCATGTCCTGGTGGCTTCCCATTAGTTGTCCCCTTGCTGAGCTGATTTCTGACGGGCAAGTAACTCGTACCGGGGTATGCATGGGATGGAGTATGACCTCTAATCTGGGGACTTTGTGGTGCCCGGGAGGCTCTGAATGTTTGCGTGCCTGTTCCGGGAATACTGGGATCCAGGATAAATGGCCTTTGCACCTGACTGGAGGAGAAATGGCTGAGGTGAAATGCAGCGTGCCATTTCTGTTATTTCTATTGCAGAGAATGGAGAGCCAAAACATGACGTTTGTCAGCTGCTTTTAGCTGAATGTGCATGCCTTGAGCTGGTGATTTTTGTGCCTGTGCACACCTTGCAGGCAAAACTGGGTAAAATGCGCACCGTTTTTGCACAACGGGCCCTTAGTCACGGTAACTTATTGTGCATTGAACATAGTGATGAAAGTGTTCAGTTAAGATTAATCCAATACAACAATAAAGCTCCAGCGGGCAGCGCCTACAGACATGACAGCCAGGCTGACAGCCACCGCAGTACTCCAGAGACCAGTTACTGATTCCCCTTTTGTCGATATTCAGGGACAGTATGTAAAGCATGAGGAGTTATTACGGACCGGCACAAATGCTCTGCCATGACCCAACTTCTGATTTTGAGTTCTATCGATCAGAAGACGCTGATCAGACCGTAAGGAGCAGGCTTGCTGAAACACAGCAATTTCCGGCATCAGACCGGATGTTTCAGCGGTTTTTACTCAGAACACGGGCTCAAGTACTGAACTGCTGGGAAATCTCTTACCGGAGATTTTTCAGAAAGGACACTACATACCTTGGTAAAGTCTTCAGTACCGGCACTTCAGGGTTACCAATTTCTACCCTGACTTCAGGCCTCCAGGAAAGCATGTTTTGAGGAAAATAGAAAAGGACAGCTGTTTGTGTGCCTCTTATCTCAAAAAGACGGTCACACTGCTGCCAGGTCGGAGCGCATATCAAAACGCTTAATGTCGCATATCAAAACGACGCGCCCTGTTCAGTTACGAATGATTATCCGGCTGTACCTCATATTTTTTCCCTTTCCTGCCAGACTCGGACAAGCCTCAGGAACAGTGCCACGGGCTCAAGTAAATTTCATCCCTCCAGTGAGTAAGAACAATCAATAAGCCTCTATTTTCATCAAGGTACAATTGAAATGGCGAATTACTTTAATACTCTGAATTTACGCGAGCAGCTGGCTCAGTTAGGCTGTTGCCAGTTTATGGATCGCTCCGAATTTTCTGATGGCTGCAACTACCTCAAGGGCAAGAAAATTGTCATCGTGGGCTGTGGTGCCCAGGGCCTCAACCAGGGCCTTAACCTGCGCGATTCAGGTCTTGACGTGTCCTATGCTCTTCGTGCCGAAGCCATCGAGCAAAAGCGCCAGTCTTTCGTCCGTGCCACCGAAAATGGCTTCAAAGTCGGTACCTATGAAGAATTAATCCCTTCTGCAGATCTCGTTATTAACCTTACTCCTGACAAGCAGCACTCAAAGGTTGTTGAGGCTGTTATGCCTTTAATGAAGCAGGGTTCAGCCCTTGGTTACTCCCATGGCCTGAACATCGTTGAAGTCGGTCAGCAGATCCGTAAGGACATCACCGTAGTCATGATCGCACCAAAGTGCCCAGGCACTGAGGTTCGTGCCGAGTATCAGCGTGGCTTCGGTGTACCTACCCTGTTAGCTGTTCACCCTGAAAATGACCCTGAGGGCAAGGGCTGGGATATTGCCAAGGCATGGGCCAGCGGCACCGGTGGCGATCGCGCCGGATGTCTGCGCTCTTCCTTTGTGGCTGAAGTAAAGTCCGACCTCATGGGCGAGCAGACCATCTTATGCGGCGTTTTACAGGCTGCCTCCATTCTGACTTTCGATATGATGACCGCCAAGGGTGTTGATGCAGCCTATGCCTGCAAGCTCATCCAGTTTGGCTGGGAAACTATCTGTGAAGCTCTCAAGCAGGGCGGTATCACCAATATGATGAACCGTCTTTCCAACCCTGCCAAACTGCGCGCCACTGCTATTGCAGAAGAGTTAAAGGTCAGAATGACTGATCTTTACAACAAGCATATGGACGACATCGAGTCAGGCGAGTTCTCCCGTATCATGATGGAAGACTGGGCCAATGATGATGTCAATCTGCTCACCTGGCGTGAAAACTACGCCAAATCAGGCTTCGAGACTGCACCTGAGTGCCAGACTGCCATTTCCGAGCAGGAATACTTCGACAAGGGTATTTTAATGGTAGCTTTCGTCAAGGCCGGCGTTGAGCTTGCCTTTGAGACCATGACCAGAAGCGGTATTTACGCCGAGTCTGCCTACTATGAGTCTCTGCATGAGCTGCCTTTAATTGCCAACACCATCGCACGTCGTCGCTTATACGAGATGAACGTAGTTATCTCCGATACCGCTGAGTACGGCAACTACCTCTTTGCCAATGCAGCCATTCCGCTCCTGCGCGACTACGTCAACAGCTTTGATCTTGATGTTATGGGTAAGGGCCTGTCCGGCGACAACGGCGTGGACAACCTGGCTCTTATAAAGGTCAACGAGTCTATTTACAACCACCCAATTGAGGTGGTGGGCCGTACCCTGAGAGGCTATATGAGCGATATGAAGGAAATCTCGGTAGGTGACTAATCACCACATATCCGGCTCAAATGCCCGCCGCCTGTAAAGGCGGCCCCCCAGAAAGCCCGAGAAATCGGGCTTTTTTGTCATGATCAGGCCGCTCTCACCTTCAACCAGTCACAAGACTGCTTACCCCGTTATCCCTGTACTTATGCTTCAGACCAACCAGGTCCTGAACATGTCTTTAACAATATGGCTGCAGCATATCAGTCTCAGCCCGGGGTGCACGTCAGGATCTTACTGGCCATCAGGCAGCGTCCTGCGCTATTGCCAATTTCCATCCATCATGTGATTTAACCGGTTATTGTCCTTCTGCCTTATCAGCAGCCAGGCTTTAACACTGTTGCGTACCAGGGCATCGTGTCGCTGCAGGCCCACAGGCCGCATCCTCCGCAGCGCCGCACAGGCTCCCCGCCACCCCCGGCAGTCCATCCGGCCCCGGCGGGCTATCCGGTCCCGGCGAGATATCCGGCCCCGGCGAGATATCCGGCCCCGGCAGCCAATCCAGCCCCGGCGGTCCATAAAATGCCCCAGCTGAGCCCACTGTAGCGAGCATCGGCTCCGTACCCCTGTCGGCAGCATCAGCAAAACTGTCTGAACGCATGCCTGACTGGCTGCAGTAATCACGCCCTGACACGCAAATGAAACTGAGCGTCCTTAGCTGTTAAGGACGGTAAGCTCTGACAGTTACGTTAAAGCCATCAGCCGTATCAGTCTTTAAGGCCTTAGACCATAAGGCCAGAATAACAGCCCACCTGGCGTGTTTATAAGACTGCCTTGCCCTGTCTTTCCTGTAACCATTGTGGATGGCAGCGCATATATTCTTACGGCACTGTTGATAATCATAGGGACTGACCGTACTGTCCCCTTACCCCATTTACCTGATGCTCAGACTTTTGTCCGCATGATCCCGGCAAGGTCAGATCTGCTCTGACCTGCAACTGTACTGCAGCAGGCACTGCTCAGCTGCACTGTGAAATACACAGAGCCCGGCCACGGCACACAAGGTCAGCGCCATGGCCTGCCGCCATGAGCAGCGGCACTGCCGCCCCGCATAAGTGCCATGCATACATGCCTGACATGCATGCCTGGACAGATGCAAATGCAGTCGGCTGGATGCTTATGCTGCGGTCTGGATGCTTATGCATCCTGCTGAGATGGCAGTGACGTGCTGTACAGGTTCATGATTGTCGGCCTGTTATTGCGGGGCTTCAGGTCTGCTCTTCAGGACAGCAACTTCACATGAGGTACTTCAGGAGTTCCACTCATGGCTAAAATGTCGGGCGCACAGCAATTAGTGCGCACTTTGGAAGACTTAGGTGTCGAATACCTCTTTGGTTACCCTGGTGGCGCCGTTATTGATATTTACGACGCACTGCATCACTCAGAAAAGATTAAGCATGTGCTGGCCCGCCACGAACAGGGTGCCTGCCACATGGCTGACGGCTATGCCCGTGCAACCGGCAAGACCGGCTTTTGCCTTGTGACCTCAGGTCCTGGCGCTACCAATGCCGTAACTGCCATTGCCACAGCCTATGCTGACTCCGTCCCAATGGTGGTGATTACCGGTCAGGTGGCTACAAACCTTATTGGTACTGACGCCTTCCAGGAAGTGGACACCATCGGTATTACCCGTCCTATAGTCAAGCACTCTTTCCTGTGCAAAACTCCTCAGGACATTCCAAAGTATGTACGTCAGGCCGCCTATATTGCCTCCACAGGCAAGCCAGGACCTGTAGTAGTAGATATTCCTAAAAACTGCGTAGGCTTTGCCTCCAACGGCTCGGTATTCCCTCCACTGAGCGAAGATGCTCTCAAGATGGTCACCTATAACCCTACCACCCGTGGTCACAAGGGTCAGATTCGCCGTGCCGTCAAACAGTTAAGCCGCGCCATGCGTCCAGTAATTCTGGCAGGCGGCGGCGCTATTGTAGGCAATGCCACCGATAACCTCATGAAGGTAGCAGAACGCTTTGATCTGCCGGTAGCCTGTACCCTCATGGGTCTGGGTGCCATTCCAAAGTCATCCCGGCACTTCCTGGGCATGGTAGGCATGCATGGCACCTGGGCTGCCAACAATGCCATGGCACAGAGCGATCTTATCTTCTGCTGCGGTGCCCGTTTTGATGACCGCGTCACCAACAACGTCAAGAAGTTCTGCCCTGATGCCCGCATTATCCACATCGACATCGATCCTTCAGCCATCTCCAAGATTATTGAAGCCGATCTGCCTATCGTGGGCGATGCATCCACTATCCTCAATCAGATTCTGCAGATGGCTGATGAAATCGGCGTAACTGCTGAGGATAACGAGCGCCTCAAGCCATGGTGGGATACCATCAACAGCCTGCGTCAGTTAAACTGCCTGCAGTACTCTGCCCAGCCTGATATCTGTCACCCTGCTCAGGTTATTGAGGCTATTTCCCGCGCCACCAGAGACAAGGATGTCATCATCGCCACTGACGTAGGTCAGCACCAGATGTTCACAGCCCTGTACTATGACTTTGAGCGTCCACGTACCTTCCTGACCTCAGGTGGTCTGGGCACCATGGGTTACGGCTTCCCGGCTGCAGTAGGTGCCAAGATTGCCCGTCCTGAGGCTGAGGTAATTCTCATTACCGGTGACGGCTCATTCCAGATGAATATTCAGGAGCTGTCCACCTGTCTTGAGTACAATGTTCCGGTAAAGATCTTCATTGTCGACAACCATACCCTGGGCATGGTTCGTCAGTGGCAGACCATGTTCTACCAGGAGCGCATTACCCAGACCAACCTCAACTTCAATCCTGACTTTGTCAAAGTTGCCGAGGCCTATGGCCATACCGGCATTTTAGTAGGCAAGCCTGAAGAGCTTGAGCCTGCCATTGAAAAGGCCCTGTCCATCAAGGACAGACTGGTAGTGGTAGATATCATGTGTCAGACAACGGCCAACGTTCTGCCAATGCAGAAGACTGCCGGTGCCATGGACGAAATGGTACTGCCTAACAACGAAGATTCAGCCGCCAAATAACCAGACCACCTCCATACCACAGCGCACTTACTGAACATAATTAATGCGCCTCCAGGCCGTACCGGCCCCCAGGCCAGCCCGCCTGCTGCGCAGCTGCCGCTGCAAATGCAGAGCATGATGCCTCACCTGCCCCGCAGGCCAGAGGCAAAGGGCTGGCATTACTGCTCACAGCCAGTGCCCATTACCAGGCTGCAGGCCATGAGCTACAAGGGCAGAGTGCACGGCAGCATCAACGCAGCTGCACTCATGACCGGCTGCCTTCTGCACATTGCCTTATGCATGCTGCCTTGCAGCCGTGTGCAACAAGCCGCCAGGGCGCAGCACTGACAGAGCCGTTAACTGCGACAGGCACTGACTGTCACAGGAAAGTGCAACAAAATGCTTAAGTGAAAGCCTCAGGTATGGAATGGCAAAGCAAGGATAATTCTATGCGTCATTTGATCTCTATACTGCTGGAAAATGAGACTGGTGCCTTGTCCCGTGTGGTAGGTCTGTTTTCTCAGCGTGGCTACAATATCGAAACTATTTCTGCCGCTCCGACAGAAAATCCGCGCATGTCCCGCATCACCATTTCCACCATTGGTGATGATATCGACATTGAGCAGATTAAAAAGCAGATTCACAAGCTGGTAAATGTGCACACAGTATCAGCCCTGGTCGACGGCAAGAGCGAAGAGAACATGGTGCTCGAGCTGGTGTTCGTCAAGGTCAAGGCCAATACCAATGCCATGCGCGACAACATCAAGCGCACCGCCGACATCTTTGATGCCCGCATTGTTGACGTTTCCAGTGAGTCCTATACTGTATGCCTCAGTGCCGGCCACCCAAAGACCCGTCGCCTGCTCAAGGCCCTGCAGGACCAGACTGAAATTCTGGAGATGGTAAGCTCCGGCCTCGTAGCTATCAGCCGTGGCTCCAAGGCCCTGGGCAACCGCCGCAGCGCTGGCAACGACGACTAATTCCGGCTCCGCTGCTTCCGCCTGGCAGCAGCGCCCACGTGCACAGCAGGCGCATGGCACCGGCTGTGCACGGCATGCAAGGCATGTACGGCACTCTACCGGCGCGCTGAGGGTCCCAAAAAGATTTGTACCTGACTAAAATTAAATCAGGGCCCATGCCCTGCCAAATACCACTGGACTCACCTCCAGTGGTATTTTTATTTTGCAGGCCAACATGATCCCCAAACCGCTCTGAAAATCCCCTTACCAGGCCGCCGGTAATCAGATATCAGCAATGACACTCTTCTAAATATATTACAAAGCTTCTGCTCACAGTATTTATCCCCGTAATGCTGCTCCGTCTTTGCAGCAGCGTGCCCGCCCGACATACTGACTTAATCCCCTCCCTGAGTGCATCCGGCTGTACTCACTTACATCCCTGATCACGCCCATACCCACGCCCTTTCCTTGCTAACTTACGCCCTTCCTTACATACATACTGACAGCCATCTCACTCATGCTTCATGCCTGAACATGCCTCAGGCCTGTTAATCATCAATGAAGAGCTCCACTGTTGCGTTGTGTCTCACTTACCCAACATATCAGCCGTTCAAAACTGCATGTCTGCCCTGAAATTTCCAGGATTGCAGCTGCTGACTATGCTCAGGATATATGGTCCCAACATCCATGCATTAAGTCTATATGCTCCGCATGTACTCTCTTGCCTGCATGTGACTTATATCCCTGTTGTAATGCATGTCATGCATTTAACTCATGGCCATTATGCGCCCAATTTCATAAATATAATATGTTTTGTAAAGCATATTTTGTTGTGTCAGGTGATACCCCACATATCTTCATGTACTTAATACTGCAGCTGATGGCCGCATGTACTGTTGCAACACCAGGGCATGAAGCTACTGGTTAAGAGCTCGTGCCAGAGCTTATTGCTATAAGAGTTATCATCATGAGCCCTGTCCGTCGCTCATGTAAATACCATACCCTGCAATTCATTACAGCCTGACGAATATTCATTACATAATGTTATGTAAAGAGATACTAAAGGGAGTTGCCAGCTATACTCATTTAGGACATCAGTTTACAGACTTGAGAGGTACTGTATGCATGGGAGTGACTGAAGAGGCACTGCAATGTGCATCGTACGGGGAAAGTGAAAGGGATGGTAACGCTTTGACAGCCAGGGACCAGCTGTTGTAATGGAACAGACTTCGCTGATGGCTGTATTAATTTGTCCCGGCATTACCTGGCACTGACATGACGAACGAGCCAGCTAAAAGGATTTACTTCCAGGCCTTGCCTGGAATTAATGAGCAAGTGGCGTTACAAATGACCAGGGATGGCCATCAGGTGAAAGCCATGCAGATGCATGCATGAATGAATGAATGAATGAATGAATGACTGTATGGCGAATTGCTGGATGGACGTGATCAAAGTAACATGAGGCCTGCTGCTTTGGGGATGAATCAGCGCAGAATGGCAATTACATAGTAAGGGTGCCAGGTAAGGCATACGCCCTTTTGACTGGCATAGAGCTGCTCATAGCGCGCCAGCAGCTGGCGGAACCGTCCGGCACTCAGAGGAGTGGAGCTCAGTGCTGTTACTCCCGTGTCCCGCAGAGAACGGAAGAGCTCCAGGGCACCAGGGAAATACTGATGCTGCACATCAAAGACAATTTCATATTCGCCCGGCAGAGCAACCTGTGCCACAGCCTGTTCTATCTGCTGGCAAGTGAGATAATCAAGGCTCAGGCCCGCCATATCACGAATCTGGGCAAAGTTGCCCTCATAAAATGAGGAGAATGCCAGAACGGTAGCCCCCTGGCTGCGACTTGACTGGCAGCAACTCATGCCAGACTGGCTTGAACTGAAGCCCGACTGGCGGCAACCCATGCCAGACTGGCTGGAGCTGCTGCCCGGCTGGCTGGAGCTGCCCTTAGCAAGTACTGAGCAATGCTGCAGGGCATCAGGCAGTGAGCTGAACCACTGGAAAGCGGCATTGCTGACGATAAGGTCAAAAGGCTGCTCCAGAACGTCACTGTCAGCAGCGCTCAGTTCCATGGCATTACCGCACACATAGCTAAGCTCAGGATGTGCCTGCACAGGGTAGTTGAGGCTTTCCTTGCTCAGCTGTGCCTCTGAGGCTGCCTGACGTCCGGCAATGGCCTGCAGATTATGCTCAATCATGGCCATGCTGAGGTCATTAAGACACAGCTGGGAAACAGGCAGATTATTGAGCAGCTGAGCTGTGAAATTGCCCGGGCCACAGCCAATCTCCAGCACGCGCATTCCGGCATGCCCCATTGGCATCATGTCATGCTTATCTCCAGCCTCGCCGCATGCAGCAGCTGAGCAGGCGGCAGCGGCGGCGCCAGCTGCGGCGGCTGAGTAAGCTGAGTCAGCTGCGGCTGCATGGGCCGCTGCGTCAGAACTGCCATGACTGTAACCATTGCATGTGGCCGGGCTGCCCTGGCAGCCGGTAGCTGTCAGTGCTGGTATCAGCCGGGATCTGGTGCTCAGGAAAGATTTGAGCAGTGTGCACAGGCGGGCACCCATGGCATTTTGCATGTGGGCATGCTGCTCATAGGTTGGTGCTGCACGGGAAAAGGAACGCTGCAGAAAGTTAAGGTCAATGTTCATATGGCCAAAAACTAATTCTGCTCTTACAGGCCGGAGATCAGGACAGGATAATCTGCCCTGCAGCGCAGGTCGGCAGAATCGAAAAGCATAAGGATAAACAGCTGGTTGCCCGCAGCAATACACAGGTAATTCGCAGCATTCAGGGCAAAAAAGTAACGGGCACGGGGCAAGGGGCACTGCGGCATATGGAGCAGTGCCTTATCGTCAGGCAGTGCCTTGATGTGCTGATGCTGCAGCACAGCTGGACGCTGTCGCTCTGAAAGTGCTGATGCTACAGCGCAGCTGGACGCTGGCGCTCTGAAAGTGCTGATGCTACAGCACAGCTGGACGATGGCGCTCTGGAGCTGCCATGATAAAGCCAAAGAGCTCCGGGCACAGATGGGCAGCGTGGACCAGCTTCAAGGCAAAGCCGGCCGCCTTTGACTGTGCGCTCTCAGGACGGGCCTGACCTCCAAGGCGCATCAGGCCATAGCTGTGCCAGTAATGGTACTGGGCTGCAGGAGGTATGATGACATCGCCAAGTGATACCCATGCCTCATCAAAGTAAAATGCCGCCGCCTCAAGTGAGGAAAAGTCATCACTTACAGGGCAGGTATCAGGAGCATCGTCAAGCTTTACAAAAGGCATGAACTTGAGCTCACAGCGATATTCATCCACGCTGCGGGTGCTGCGGGCAGCATCGGCAAGAGCCCGGCACTGGGCTGAAACACGGTAAATTGCTGAATCGTCTACATCCTCAACCTGCTCAACACCAATTTCAGCTGCTTTGGCGTAGGTGCACATGTTTTTGACAAAGTGCTTATGCATCACGGCCGAGAAGCGATCCAGAGTAGCATCATAAACTGGCGGGTCGATACCAAAGTTCATATCAACACTGAGCACAGTACCATTGACAGCAACTGCATGGACAATACGGCTGCGCAGAACCTCAAGGTGCTCAGCCAGCGCCCGCGCAATACGCACTCCAAAACTCCAGGCAACAATCTCAATTTCCTGGTAGGAAGCACACAGCGCCTCAAGAGCACTGCAGTCCATGTCAGTCACATCAAAGCTCTCTCCCTGAGCAACAGCATAGCCATCCAGTCCCTGAGAGTAGTTGCAGATAATATACAGGTCCAGTACGCCGCCCGCTCCCTTGCCGCTGTTACTGACGGCACCGGATGCAGCTCCGGCCGCTGCTGCTCCTGCCGCTGCTGCGCCGGCTGCTGTTGCGCTGGCGGCAGTTGCCCGGACACGGGCCACCTGACCGTAGACCTTTTTAACCGCCACTGGCTCAGCAGCATCCTTATGAGCACACATAATCTCACTTAAAGTCTTGCCATCCTGAGCAAAGCCGGCAAAGAACATGCGGGCACGGCTGCCTGATATCTGAGCTGACTGCTGAGAGCTGAGCAGACGGCAGCTGTTATCACTGAAGCTGATCTGATAAATGTCCATGACTGACCCTTGCAAAGAATGGAGAAGAAAGGCGACGGAACGCGAATTGCGGAAGCTGCAGCATGCCCCGGCATTTAAACTGTACTGGCAAAGCCCTTACGGACAGGCGGTTTACATCGCAAAGCGTCCGGAATGCTAATGGATATTGTGAGATACGGGTTGTTGTGGAATACGGGATGGGATCGGCCTTTGGGTGGATCCCGCACCGTGCATCTGAGAGCTAATTGCTGTCAACAAAATAGTGTCGGTGATGGCTGATGACTTTGGTGATGCGGTCGATATCGTCTATGCGGATATTACAGTTGAGGGTAAGACGCAGGCGGGCCTGACTTGCCGGTACTGTAGGATGACGTATTGGCATGGCCAGCAGGCCATAGCGCTTGAATATGTCACTGGCCTCAATAGCCTTCTGGCTGTCACCGGTAATAAGAGGCTGAATCTGGCTTTCTGATGGTGCCAGTCCCAGCTCTTTGAGGTTATTGTGCAGATACTGGGTTATTTCCCTGAGGTAATTGCGCTTGTAGCGCAGGGCGTCACTGGCAAGCAGACCTACCACATAAAGGGAGAAGGTCACATTAAAAGGCGGCAGCGCTGTGGCATAGATAAGAGGCCTCATGAAATTGACCAGATAGTCCTTAACCTCACGGGAGCACAGCACAAAAGCTCCAAAGGAGCCTATGGCCTTGCTCAGGGTGCCCATGATGAAGTCCACCTTGTCCACCAGGTTGAGCTCCTTGCACAGACCAAGGCCGTCATCGCCATAAAGACCAAAACTGTGGGCCTCGTCGACATAGACCAGCACATTGTCATAGCGCTCCTTGAGAGCCACAATCTCTCTGAGACGGGCACGGTCGCCATCCATGCTGAATACGGACTCGGTAACAATGACTATGTTTTCATACTTGTCGTGATACTTCTCAAGCAGTATCTCAAGATGCTTCATGTCATTGTGGGCAAAGCGCATGCTGCGGGCCTTGCTCTGAAGCATGCCGTCAATAATGGAGGCATGGGCCAGACGGTCTACCAGCAGCAGATCATTGCGGGTAAAAAGAGTGGAGATAATACCGGTATTGGCATCAAAGCCTGAACCTATGTACAGACAGGTGCGCTCTTTTTCCTTGGGAGCTTCATAGCCCATGGCGCACTCACGCTCAGCCAGGGCCTGATAGTCATCAGTCTCACAGCCGCTGCGGTGACGCATCTCATTACTGGCAAGTTCTCTGCCCCATACTGACTGACTTTCACCGCTGAGCTCCCCCTGAAGGGATGGTACACAGCCGTTGAACAGCGATGCTACCAGATCTTCAAAATAGGCATAGGACAGGTGATTGCCGGTAAGAAGGCGTGAGCCGGTGGCACCCGAGCACAGGGTACGCAGCATAAACTGGGTAGCGTAATTGCTGCCAGTACCTGAGCTGTCCATCATGGTATTGATGAAAGATGAAAGAAATTTGGTATCGCGGGCTATACCCAGATAGTCATTGCTCGACAGATCAATATAGCGGCTGTGGTCAACCACGATATTGTCATCCTGGAAATTGATAAGAGGCAGTTCGCGCAGATTACCCGCATCCTGACGGGCTTTGAGCTCTGATCTCAGTCTTTTGTAAAATTGCATGCTCACAGCATTCACCTGCCTTATCTGAAAAGAACCATGACTGTCATTTAACCCTGCCCCTTATGCCCTGCCCACATGACAGAGCAGCATACCAGGCCCTCTGCAGTGCGCCTTTGCCCGGCATCGCCCTGCTGGCCATCCATTGCCTGGACTTGCTACGCATGCTCCAGTGGTGGCCGTGCCCTGCCGGGCAATTCCTGACCAGTATGAGCCCGCCCTTGCGGGCAGCGCCACGCACTGTCCAGGCTGAGCCCGCCCTTGCGGGCAATGCCCCGCACTGTCCAGGCTGAGTCCACCCTTGCGGGCAGTGCCACGCACTGTCCAGGCTGAGCCCGCCCTTGCGGGCAATGCCCCGCATTGTCCAGAATGAGCCCGTCGTTGCAGGCAATGCCTGACCAGGCTGATCTTATGCTCAATGGAGCATTAGAATCCTGCGGTAAGTCCTGTCCATGGCCTTACCAGAGCCTGCAGTCTGCCCATATGGAGGCCATATTATGCTCATGCCGGTATGAGGCATTTTGTTACCGGCAATCGCCCGAAATTCAGGCGCATAAATTATATGGTTTATAGACCAGGCACTCAACAAAATCAGGAAATTTAGCCATCTTTTGACCTGCTCAGTGCTCAGTACATGCAGCTTGCCAGGCAGCTCCCATATGCCAGGTGCCCTTATTACAGGCCGGGGAGCTGGCGCGCACGATAATGACAGCGCGTCTGTAGTACATGCGCCTTGTATGTGCTGTCTGGCATGTGCTGTCTTACACCTGCTCTCTGGAATGTGCACACAGGCACGGGAATATGCACGGGACGTGGTGTTATGGGGCAGATAAGTGATTCTGCGGACATATGTGGGGACGGGGCCGGGAAATGATAAGGAAATGCAGGAGGCGGCGTGCGGGCCGGGCGTACTTTTGCGCCTGTGCTAATATGTGGGTTCCGTTTATTTCACGTCAAAAAGGATGTTATTGGATGGTTTCCAACACTGACACCAAAGACATGGAGCAGGTACACGCCTGCCAGTGCCATGATCAGAAAGGGGACAGCAAAGCTGCTTCTTCTTGCTGCCCTGACTCTTCTGCCGTTTTAAATGAGAAGGAGCAGGAGACCAGCTCAGGTTGCAGTTGCAGCTGCACTGACAGCGCCCCTGAAGGAAGCTCATCTCATTCAGCCCATGGCTGCTGTGGTGCCACTGAACATGCCCACAGCTGTGGCTGCCGTGCCTCAGATTACCAGGTACATCAAAGCAGTGCCGATCTCTTTACTGACGAGCCTGTTTTTGTCGGCATGAGCGTGGAGCAAATCAGCAGTGAAATTCTCGATCGCCTTAAGAGCGGCGGTCAGATTACAGCCAATGAGGCCCGCTGGTGTATGGAGCAGATGCCTCTTGAGGATCTGATGGAGCTTAGCCACAAGGTAACCTCCAGCGTAGCTTCAAAGCATGTCAGCCTGTGCTCCATTACCAATGTAAAATCCGGCCGCTGCCCTCAGGACTGCAAGTGGTGCGCTCAGTCCATGCACTTTAAGACCGGAGCTGAGGTCTATGACGTCAAGAGCAAGGAGCAGTGCCTTATTGAGGCCAGAGCCTGCTATGAAAAAGGCGTGGAGATGTTCTCCCTGGTAGCCTCTGGCAAAAAGCCTAACCGCCAGGACTTTGAAAAGCTCCTTGAGGTAGCTGACTACCTGCGCGCCAATGTCCCAATCAAGCTGTGCGCCTCCCTGGGCCTGCTTGATGAGGACATGCTCACTGAGCTCAAGGCTCATGGCATCGAGCGCTACCACTGCAATCTGGAAACAGCCCCAAGCTATTTTGACAGGCTGGTAACCCGCCACACCATCAAAGACAAGCTCAATACCTTAAAGGCAGCGGAACTCGTGGGCATGGAGCTGTGCTCAGGTGGTATTATTGGCATGGGTGAAAACAGCCTTGACCGTCTGGAGCTGGCTCTGGCCCTGCGCGAGCTGGGCATCAAGTCCATCCCGGTAAATGTGCTCCACCCTATTGAGGGCACTCCTCTGCACGGTTCAGCCCCTCTTAGCGATGAGGAAGTGCTGCGTGCTGTCAGCATGTTCCGCCTTATCAATCCTGATGCCCATCTGCGCTTTGCCGGCGGCCGTGCCCTGCTGAGCGATGAGGTGGTCAACAAGGCTATCTACTGTGGCATGAATGCCGCCATTGTAGGCGATCTGCTCACTACCCTTGGTTCTGATATCAACTCAGACCGCGAGCGTTTTGCCCGCCACCACTACGATCTGCCGGAAATCCCGGCCACCGCCGCTGCCGGCGTTCAGGCCGCTCTGGACTCAGCCCACTGACAGCCATCTGGCCGGCCCTGACGGCCCGTCCTGACGGCCTGTCATTACAGGCCTCCCTGCAGGACCTGTCCAGAGGCGTACCCCGCCCGGACGGTCCGCTTCTGCAGGCATTCATGCCCGCATGCGGGCATGCAGGCGGCCCGCCCCACAGGCAGCTGTGCGGTCCTTGCAGATAATGGCCCAATATACTGATCCGGCCTGAGCTTATGGCCGTGCAAGATTACTGCAGACGCCACCGTATTGTCATTACCTGAGCTAAAACGGTTCTGACAGCGGTGGCGTGCTTTTTAAAGCTAAATAGACAGGAGGACAAATGAGTTTTAACGATCTCATTGATACCTTTGACCAGCAACACCTGTGGCACCCTTATACCTCGGCCCTGCAGCCGCTGCCGGCACTGAAGGTGGTCAGCGCCCGTGAGCGTACCCTTACCTTAAGTGATGGTACTGAGCTTATTGATGCCATGTCCTCATGGTGGTGCTGCTCTCTTGGCTATCAGGTCCCTGCCATTACTATGGCGCTCAAGGAGCAGGTCGACAGGCTGCCTCATGTCATGTTTGCAGGCCTTACGCATGACCCGGCCATCAATCTGGGTAAAAGACTGTTAAAGCTGCTGCCATACATGGAGCATATCTTCTATGCCGATTCAGGATCAGTGGCCACTGAAGTCAGCCTGAAAATGGCCCTGCAGTATCAGCGCGCCCGTCAGCGCCCGGAGCGCACCAACTTTCTGACCGTACGCTCGGGCTATCATGGCGACACCTGGAATGCCATGTCAGTATGTGACCCTGAGGGTATGCATACTGTCTTTGGCAAGGCCATGCAGCAGCGCCTCTTCGCCGCCAATCCTGAAACCCCGTTCCCGGGCAGCACAGTATTCAGCAAAAAGCGTCCGCACTACGCCCCCGCCCCGACAGGCAGCATCGCTCCTGCAGGTGCCACCGCAGGCGCAACTGCAGCCGGAGCCGGCGCTGTACAGGCAGCTGCTGCGCCAGGCTGCGCTTTTGACCGCCATGACCTTGATGACATTACCGCCATGGTGGAGTCGCACCAGTCAGAAATCGCCGCCGTTATTCTTGAGCCAGTGGTTCAGGGAGCAGGAGGCATGCTCTTTTATCATCCTGAGTTCTTAAAGGGCTTAAGTGAGCTGTGCGATCGTCATGACATTGTGCTCATTGCCGATGAAATCGCTACCGGCTTTGGCCGTACCGGACGCATGTTTGCCTGTGAGCATGCCGGTATTGAGCCTGACATCATGCTGCTGGGCAAGGGACTGACAGCCGGATATATGACTCTGTCAGCCGTGCTGTGCCGCAGCCATATTTCTCAGGCTGTTTCCCAGTCCGATCCTTATGTCTTCATGCATGGCCCTACCTTTATGGCCAATCCTCTGGCCTGCTCAGTAGCCTGTGCTGCCATTGACAGCCTGATGAACTTTGACTGGGCAGGCCGCACTGCCGCCATTGAACGCATTTTCAAAGAGCAGCTTTACCAGTGCCGAGACTTCAAATGTGCTGTTGAGGGCCGCGCTCTTGGTGCTATTGGCGTTATTGAACTTAGTGAACGCGCCAATGTCCCTGCCATTCAAAAGGAATGTCTCAAGCTTGGAGTATGGCTGCGTCCAATGGGCAATCTGCTCTATGCCATGCCACCGCTGACTACTACTGATGAGGAAATGATGAAGATATGCTCAGCCATGAAGGCCATTGTGGCCGCCATGGACGACGGCACCATTGCCTCAACCTCCCTGCCGGTAAACGACAGCCTTATCTGACCGCCACACACGCAGCGCCCGCCCATGCACCATAACTGCCGGGCAGCCCGCCGCCGGCGCTGCCTGCGCTGAGCGCAGCGGCTCCGCTGCGCTTTTTATCAGGGCCGGCACACAGGTGCCTGTCCTTAAACGCAAAAAGGAAGCCCGGGGGGCTTCCTTTTTGCTTTATGCGCTGCGGGCAGGACTATACGGTCTGGCCGTGCAGGGCGCGTGGATTGAAAATCTCGTTGAGATTGCAGCGCAGATTGAGCGAACGCTGATTCTTGCCTACTGTGGCTATGATGCGGGTCTGGGTGAAGCGCTCAATAAGATTGCAGGCATCACAATGGGCATAATTGCTCTCATCAAAGCCGTTGACAATAATGCCCTGAGGGGCAAAGCCAATGTTTCTCAGGTAATAGACAGCCAGAGATGCCTGATTTAATGAGCTTGAGGACATGCGCAGCACTACTACGGTATTGAGCTTGAGCCTTGAGATCAAATCCTCCTGCATCAGTACCTGGTTGTCCTCCATGATAAGCGGACAGATAACCTCTCCTGTACCCTCAACTACCATGACAGGGTGAGTGGCCACATTCCAGCCAAAGCGCTCCTGAATAACACGGGGATTGATGAAGTTGCCGCTTTCGCGGGCTGCAAGATGGACAGGCAGATTCTCGGAGTAGACATAAGGGAGCATTTCGCTGAGCTCCTGGCCTACATTGCACTTGTTCTGAATAGCGGCTGCATCACTCATTTCAATGCTGCTGATGCCGGCCTGAGCAAATTTGAAGTATCCTGGATTCTGTCCAGAGCGTTTGAGCGCCTGAATAAGCAAGGATGCAATATAGGTCTTGCCTACCTTGGGCTCAGCTCCCAGTAAAATCACACTCTTCATGAAATACTCCAAAAGCGCACTCAAGCTTGCGCACAAACTAACCGAAACAAATACTCCCTGTCTGCCAGCAGGCTCACATACACTTCAGGCAGACTTTGCTGCCTAAATAATAGCCTATGCTGCAGACAAGTAAAAGCCACCCCGATCGCACAATAGCCATATTCACTGCTGCAGCCGCAAATAACAAAGCGCATCGCTGTCCCCATCAGGGTCAGAAAAGCCGGGACTTTGCTGCCCTGTAAACGTTCAGGCCATTGCAATTGCCCGCCATGCCCGTACCCCATATACAAGGCAACACATAACGAGCATGCAACTGGAATGATGTTTTCCGTATGCTTCCTGAGAAAAGGCAATGGAGGCACTCTAAGACAGTGGCCATAATGGCCATGACCGGCATGTCCCTGACCGGCATGCGCTGACCGGCATGCCCATAACAGGCCCGTACCTGACCAGCATGCATTGACCGCCATGCCCATGACAGGCCCGTACCTGACCAGCTTGCATTGACCGCCATGCCCATGACAGGCCCGTACCTGACCAGCTTGCATTGACCGCCATGCCCATGACAGGCCCGTACCTGACCAGCTTGCATTGACCGCCATGCCCATGACAGGCCCGTACCTGACCAGCTTGCATTGACCGCCATGCCCATGACAGGCCCGTACCTAACCGGTATGCACTGACCGGCATGATCTGACTGACATTTGCCCTCCTGGCACAGCCCCAGAACAGCCTTGAACAGCGCCGACAGGTACGGCCCTGCAGGCTTGGCAAGCAGCAGGACTGCGGGTCTTGCCAGGCATTGCCAGGCCATTTATTCTGACATGCTGAATAAGGCCAATGCCCTGATATAATGCACAGCGCAATTTGTCCTGCTATCCGCCTCGGTTCATGCCATGGTACAAAAGCCCACGATGCCCCCCATCACGGGCTGTGCCATAACCGGCTCTGCCCACCTTAGGGACTGCACTTCAGTCATGGCAGGCGCTGCCGGCGTCGGGACCAGGTACCAGGTACCCGGGACACTATGACAGGCATATGCAGCTCCTGCTAAGGACTGCATGTTTTCCAGTGAGGTTTTTATGGCTGACTACTCTTTATTACGCAGGCTTAACCTTGCCAACCCATGGCATTTGCTGGCTGTAGGCCTGGGTTCAGGACTGTCGCCAAAGGCCCCGGGAACAGCCGGTTCATTTCTGGCCATGTTTTTCTGCATGGGCCTTTTGATGTGCCCATGGTATGTCACCATTATTACAGCCGTCGTAACCTTTGTGCTGGGCGTCAAAGCCTGCAACGAGGCTGAAAAGGCGATGGGAACCCACGATCACGGCGGCCTGGTGATTGATGAATTTGCCGGCATGTTCATCTCCATAGCCTTCTTCCCTCAGGGCCACTGGGAGCTTGCCATTCTGGCCTTTATACTTTTTCGCTTCTTCGATATTCTCAAGCCTTTCCCGGTCAACATTGCTGACCGCAATATCAAAAGCGGCCTTGGTGTAATGGTAGACGATGTTCTTGCGGCCCTGTATGCCCTGGCAGCCGGCCATATCATTCTCTACTTCTTCTCAGACTGGCTGCTGCTCAGCTAATCCCAGGGACCATAAACACAGACCATAAACCAGTACCTGCCGCCACATGCTGCCGCCCGGCATTACAGCTCTACTTTGTCCCGGCCATGCAAGGCACATGTGTCCTTGCAATGAGCAGCAGACAGCAAGCAGGGCATAAAATGGCCATGCGCAGCATGACTGTGCAGAGCAATGCCGACTGAACCTGGCTGTTCCCAGGCCAAAAGTTCCCGGCAACGCCTGGCATCATGCCAGGTAAATTACAGCCCCGGCACGGCAGTGCTGTGCAGCACGGAGCGGGGCGGCGAGGCGCTCAGTAGCAGCTGCCAGCGCCCGCGCAAAAGAAAGGCCCCATAATGACTGAACATTACGGGGCCTTTCTTTTTTCTCAGCACCAGTGTGTACGGGCTCAGGATCCGGACAGTCAGCTTGCCAGGAAGCCGCCTGCCTGCTGCTGCCACAGATGATAGTACAGGCCGCGCTTTTCAAGCAGCTGCTGGTGGGTGCCCTCTTCGACTATGGTGCCCTTGTCCAGAACCAGAATGCGGTCCATTTTAAGCAGAGTGGACAGGCGGTGAGCAATGGCTACCACTGTTCTGCCCTCCATAATGGAGTCCAGATTCTCCTGAATGACAGCCTCAGACTCTGAGTCCAGAGCTGAGGTGGCCTCGTCAAGAATAAGCACAGGCGCCCCCTTCATGACTACTCGGGCCAGCGCAATCTTCTGTCTCTGGCCACCTGAGAGCTTGACGCCGCGATCGCCTACCATGGCATCAAAGCCCGAGGCTCCCTTGAAGTCAGACAGACTGGTAATAAAGTCCAGAGAGTCAGTCAGGGTGGCCGCACGCAGCAGCTCATCCTCGTTATACACAGAGCAGCCGTAGGTAATGTTTTCACCTACAGTACGGTGCAGCAGCGCCGGATCCTGGGCCACCATGGCAAAACCTTCATGAAGATCTTCCTGACGCATATTGCGCACATTGATGCCGTCGACCAGCACTTCACCTGAGCTGGTGTCATAAAAACGCAGCATCAGGGCTATCAGCGTGGACTTGCCCGCTCCTGACGGCCCTACCAGACCTACCTTTTCACCCTGCCTTATATGCAGGCTCAGGCTGTTTAATACAGGCTTATCCTTGCGGTAGGCAAAACAGACATCACGAAACTTAATATCACCCTTGATGACACCTGGATTGTCAGGGTTCTCAGGATCCTCAATGGCCTTTGGCTGAGCAATGGTGTTGATGCCGTCATAGACAGTACCGATATTTTCAAAGATAGCGCCTATCTCCCACATCATCCAGCGTGACATGTTGATAACACGGATGGATACGGCAATGGAAATGGCTATGCTGCCCGGGGTAATCAGAATTTTGGCCCACAAAAACAGAGCCAGAGAAGTAGTGGAAATCAGCAGTGCATAATTCATCAGCTGCACTGAGACATCAAAAAGAGTGAGGATACGCAGGGCCTTATACTCAGTGCGTATATATTCGCTCATGGCATCCTGGGCATAACGGCTTTCACGGCCCCTGCCACCAAAGAGCTTTACTGTGGAGATATTCACATAGCTGTCTACTATGCGGCCCACCATGTCAGAGCGGGTATCGGCCTGACGCTGGGCCATACGGCGCAGCTTGGGAATAAAGATGAAGATAGCGCAGCTGTACAGTATCAGCCAGCCCATCAGAGGCAGAGCCAGATAGAGGTCAGAGTCAGCCAGCATCCAGGCCATGGTGGCCAGATAAACCACCAGATGGATAACCACATCCATGAGCTTGAGCACTGAGGTGCGCACAGCCATGGCTGTCTGCATCACCTTGTTGGCTACACGTCCGGCAAATTCCTCGGTAAAAAAGGACAGTGACTGTCCCAGCAGATAGCGGTGTACCTGCCAGCGTATCTGCATGGGGTAGTTGGGTGAAATGGTCTGATGGAGCAGCAGCGAATGCAAAATGGTGGCTGCCGGCAGAATAAAACCGGCCATGAGCAGCATAAAGACCAGGGGACGGCCGTACTCATTGATAAAGAAAGAAGGCAGACTGCTGCTGGTCCAGTCCACTATCAGGCCAAGGCAGATAAAGAACAGAGCTTCGCCGGCAGCCATCAGGGAAGTCAGAATGGCAATGAAAAAGAGAAATGGCCACAGACCACGGGTATAAAAGAGAATGAACCTGATAATGCCCTTAGGCGGCTCACCCTTAATATCCTCGGGAAAAGGAGGGACCAGCGTCTCAAAAAAGCGCCATACTCTTTCCACCATCAACCTCCATCAAAAAACTCCGAACAGCTCTTCGGCCTGAAAGCCCATACCCAAACCGTCATCCGCACCAGCCCAGCCAGCAAGGCCTGCACAGCTGGCCAGCTCCGCCGCCTTGCATCTCCGCCGGCCATACATAACCTGAAAACTCAGGCAGCTGGTACACGATTCCGGCATGCCATGATACTCCCAAAATACCATTATGTAAGTATGGCCATGGTACTTAAAGCATAAGCATGACCCCATAAGACCTCAGTTCAGGCATAAGCATGACCCAATGGCCCCAGGTTCAGCCATCACCTGGCCCCAGGAAATCTCAGTTCAGGCATCATGAATGATATCAGGACCAGCTATATGACGAATGCCCTGATCACTGACAGCCGCGATAAAAATACTCTTTTGCTCCGATTATGAGCGCCCGGACTGAGACGAATGTATCAGTGCCCCGCCTCACATCCTGACATTATGCTGAGTATTACCTGAAATGAGCCATGGGCAGGACCTTATCCCTCTCAAGTGACAGCCCAAGGGCTGAAAAAGGAACGGCATTTGGTCTTAGCATGCCCTGCCCGGCATCACTGGGATGGCGGTCATTAGTGCCCTCAGGCCACACCACACATAATCGAACTGCTCTCCGTAAGTTTACGGGCAATATTTGCCACGTAAAATCCATGAATTTAAACCCGTTTAAACCCGCTTCACAGGTATATCTAAATGTATCATGCGCACTAAAAATCAGGTGTTTTGCCAGGTAATGCTTTGCTTCTTGAAAAGCCCACAGATACGGGATTACATTCGTAATTTAGATACATAAATATCATGAAATGGCATATTGGATGCTAATTACTGCGTAGCAACTTACAAGGTTATACAACTATTCTGATTAACAACTAAGCCTGCACACACATCAGACAGATTAGGGATCTGACTGCAGCAATTAGACAGCTGGGAGAGAAAGAACATGGCTTTATATGTCAATACGAATGTAAGCTCCATCACAATGCGCAAAGAAAGCTGAGCAATGCCACATTAAGCTTAAATGTGTCCTATCAGCGCCTGTCCTCAGGCCTGCGCATCAACTCCGCCAAGGATGACGCTGCCGGACTGCAGATCGCTGACCGTTTAACCACTCAGATAAATGGTCTTAATCAGGGTAACAGAAACACCAATGACGGTATCGCATTAGCTCAGACCATTGAGGGTGCGCTGGACGAAACCACCAATATGCTGCAGCGTATCCGTGTGCTGGCTGTTCAGTCCGCCAACGGTACCAACTCTCAGAAAGACCGCGACGCAATTCAGGAAGAAGTAACTCAGCTTTCTCAGGAAATCACCCGTATTGCCAATCAGACCACATTCGCCGGTCAGGAAATCCTGCTCGGTAAGGATAAAGGACTGATCCCTGCTGATGGCAAGCTCACTTTCCAGGTAGGTGCCAACGCCGGTAACACCCTCAACCTCAACTGGTCTGTTGCTTTCCACCTCAGCGGCATTGCCGACCAGGCTGGCCTTAATGCAGCCGCCCAGGCAGACGGAAAGAAGGGCCTGATTAAAGATGCCGGAAACAATAATGCAATCCGCTTTACTGTATCTACCGCATCAAGCGCTACCGCTACTCTTGCTAATATTGATGCCCTGATTCAGGCTGTTGACTCCAAGCGTGCCAACCTTGGTGCTTTGCAAAACAGAATGGAAAGCACTATTCGAAATCAGGCAAACATCTCAGAAAATCAGTCTGATGCCCGCAGCCGCATAAGAGACACAGACTTCGCCTCTGAGACTGCAGCTCTGACCCAGAATAACATTATCCAGCAGGCCTCTCAGTCTGTTCTTGCTCAGGCTAACCAGCGTCCAACTATCGCACTGAGCCTGCTCGGCTAACAGCTGAACAACTAATTTCTATCTCTCATTATCATTTCAAGAGGCGGGGACCACCCCGCCTTTTTTATGTTTTATAAAGCATAATTTCCAGATACTGCACAAGTGCTTAATATTGCTCAAAGGCATGCGCCGACTTCAGACTGTAGATTACTTAAATGTGTGCATGTATTTTTTATGGTCACCTGAGTGAGACACTTTCTAAAATATTTATAATTGATCTTACCTTACCTTACCTTACCTTACCTTACCTTTTACATACTGATATTGAGCATTAATGAACTGTGCACAGCGTGCTGACAGGGCGTGGAGTTCTTCAGCGCATGAATCGTGCTCAGTGTATGAATTGCGTAGTGTATTAGCAGTGTTCGCTTATGCTGACAAAAAGAAAAGAGGAAGTAATAAGGAGCATGGAGTATGGTGGAGGACGGGCGGAGTAGTGGTGCCTTAAATGCTGGCCGGGGATACGACCACCTTTACAACAAATCCCCTAGTAATCCCCAGAAAAACTGATAAAATTATCTGATAAATATCATAATCATCGCCTATTTTTAATAAAAAGTATGCTATAATTATGGAGACCGGCTTTGACTAGCTATGATTGCGATATTTATTGGATATTTTAATATGAAGGCTCCTGCACCACCTCAAATGAACCTCACTGTCCGCAGAAACGGCAAAAAGGGCTGGGTACTCAGCTCCTATGACTCCGTGTGGATCCCTGAAAAGGTAGGCGAGGACGGTAAGATCATTAAGGGCCATGCAAGGCAGAAAAACCTTCATGTTGTTGCACATATTGCTGGCGGTAAACGTGATGGCTGGGTTGCATGGAGAGACCCTGAGTTTGTCAGGAACCACCCTGAACTCGAGTTCTATGAGATGTACAGGAAAGGCAGCAAGAACTACTTCTTCCTGAAGAGCCTGCTTGAAGGTAAGGACGGGATTAGCGTTGACAGCGTAGATGTTGACGGCGAACGTGTGCCAGCACCATCAAGAATGATGGATGACCTCTCATCTGAAGAGGCTACATGTGAGACCGGGGTGAGCGGCAATGGAGATACTTATCCTGACGGGACCAGGTCAATGACCGGTAAGAGCATCCTTTCAGCATCCGCAAGAATGGGGCAGAACCCTGCCAATCAAGGCATGGATACTCCAGATAAGTTTGGAATGTCTGCATGTTTAACTACCAGCAAACGCGGCAATCCTTTAGTTGTGAAGAATGCCAGTGCTCATGCAGTTTTTGCCAGCGCAAGCCGTACTGGCTTAGCTGACGCAATCTATAATGTTTTAGGAAAGCGACATGGAAGTCATATATTGACAGCTGTTGCCAATACTGTTTTGACAGGGAGTCTTAACCTTCAAGGCATTGATAACTTTGTGAACCAGTTCGACGTACCGATCGTTGGTGGAATAACATCAACTGCCTGCATCAACTCATTAAAGAAAGTAGACCACGATAAGGTACAGAAGATACTAAGCAAGTTTGCAGGCGCCACACTTGTATCCAGCCCTGCTGTGATGAATATTCAGACGGAATCAGGGGAGAAGCTGGTTATTCAGGTAAATCTCGATGGCTCCATGATTAAGAATGAGAATGACTCCCTTCTGTATGTTGTTCTCGGTAAACACAAAGACGGAGGCTATGGGGAGCAGATCGTTTTTCAGCTTCTTACGACCACTGGTGAAGATGGTCTTCCTATTACCTATGTCTTGGGAAATGGCAACTGTAACGATATTTCAATGGTAGAGCGAACTATTAATGAGTTCGGCATTGAGGGCATTCATAACCTGGATGTAAAGCTGTTATATGTGGCGGATCGCGCCTACGGTACTGCCAAGGTAGTAGACATGCTGCTCAGGTCTGGTCAGAGCTTCCTTTTGAACTGGAATACTAGCAGTACCTATGGCAGGGAGGCCGCCTTGGAGGCATTGAAATCGACCAGGGAATCTTCTGCAATTACAACCCCGTCCAGCTGGATTCACTTCGATGAGGAGAACAAACTTATAGGCTACAAGCTTGTTGTTATGGAGCATCGTTATGACTCAGTTGCGGTTACCAACAAGCGCAAAGTTAAAGACTCTAAGACAAATCTTTATTGTCATGTTTTTTATGATCGCGAGATCTGCATTGAACGAGAAAGGAGTCTACTTAACCTGGCTTCAACAGGAATCACTGGTCTTAAAGCAGGTCGAGAGCTTACTGACCGTGAAAGGATTGCACTGACCAGTATCACAAATTTTGACCCCAATACTCACACTCCTAAGAGTGATGCTGTCTCCAATTTGAAGATTGATGACGCCAAATTGGCTGAAGCGGTTCTTCTTTTTGGATTGCAGGTTCTTGTGACCAATGAGGCTGGTATGAGCGCTGCTGATGCTTACCGTTGCTACCAGAACAGAACGCCTGTTGAGACAGCTAATCAACGACTGAAGGGCAATCTGAAGTCTGGAAGACTCGGTGCAAAGACCGATGGTGGGGTTGTTTACAGATCATTCGTGGCATTTTGTTCTGCAGTCATAGAGTGTGACCTGGCTAACCATCTTAAAAAAGAAGCAAAGAAGTTTGGAGGTTCAGTGCCAGAACACATGAGGAGTATTCCTGGACTTTTACGCGAGTGTAGAAACCTCAATGTGTATGTCTATGACAACGAGCTGTACAAAGGCAAGATTTATTCTGAGTGTACGGGTAAAACTCAAGCTGCTTTTGCAGTTGCTGGACTTAATCTTAGTGACTTTGTATCCACAATTAAGTCTGCGCCAAAGTATAAGTTCTAAGACACAGGGGCAAAGGTGACAGCCCATGCTGCAAGGCAGGTTGGCCTCATAATGAATGCATGTTATACGGCCACCATCCTCAGATTGACGGCCTAGAAAAATGAAGGCCGTTCACTTCTCAGCGAACGGCCTGTTTATCGTGTTCTTATGCGATGATCTCTATTTTAAGTAATTCCTCGCCCTTAAACATCAAATCGTTGTATAGGTGATACGACAGCAGCGGTAATGATGACATCTGGTTTTACTAAACAAAAAGGCCGGTGCTGCTGGGCAGTTCCGGCCTTTTGTCTTGTGTATGATGCCGCTGCGCTGTGGCAGCGGCATTTTGTGTGTTTATTCTTTCCTGCTGCTGCAGCTTACGATTAACGGGCCAGAGCAGAAAGGATGTCGGTCAGACGGTTATTGGCGATGTCGATATGACGGGCCAGAGCGGCTACGTGGTTAGGCATCATGGCGTCGCCCACCTTGTTGCCACCTGCGGTGATGTACAGCGGATCGAACTCCTCAATGTACTCAAAGCGCTTTAAGGCTTCCTGCACGTTCTCAGCACCACCACGCTCGGCTACAGTGCCGTCTACGGCCAGCAGAGCACGGAAGAGATTGCCGGTTACAGCACATACGCCCTTGGCAAAGTAGATATTGTTATCGGAGTTGAAATGGCCGATGTTGTTGTCATTGAGCATGCCCAGAGCAAAGTCGGTCATGTGGATAGCGTACTTGACTATGCTGTATACGTCATCAGACTTCATGTTGTAAACACCGGCGTTCTTGGCGTCGGTACCTACAGAGGCAGCCCAGTCAGCCCAGTTCTTGATACCCTGACGGTACTTGCCCTCAGCGTCATAGACAAAGAGGAAGCCCCAGGCATTTTCTGAGTAGCTGAAGTAGCGGGAGGTGGCATCAGCAAGACGTTGATCAATGGTGTCACGGTTACCGTAACGGGCAACTTCCTTGGCAATGACATCGGAAGCTGGACGGGTTGCATAGATTACACCGCGCTGGTAATTGGTGGTGTTATCAATAACCCATGGAGAAATCAGGTCATTTGGCAGGAAGCCAAAGAAAGAGGACAGCTCCTGATCAAGAGCCCAGGTAAGGCCCTGAGCAATGATGGTGGCGCGCTGCTGCTCAGTTGCAGTGCCATCTACTGGCTCAGGATTGAATGGCTTGCTGCCAGCAGTGCTGAACAGGCCTACAGCCACGATCCATAATAAGACCAGGCCTGCGATACCGCCCAGTCCATAGCGTACAGTTTTAATCTTATCCATCAAATCACCCCTGAATAAAGGTCCTTAAGCATGTAAAAGGACCAGCAAAAATATTGTTCCTATGGAGCCGGGCGCTCAAACAAAACAGTAAGGGCCCTGATGCTTTTCCTGACAGCTGCATTGGCAGAAATATTTACCGGGGCAGAACCGGTACATCAGATAAGCTGTCCAGCCTTTCAGTTGCTTGAATAAGGCAGAAGCTGATTACCTGGCGAGAAATGCAGCATATTACATGCACTGTGCATGTATGCTTGTTCATATATTAACACTGCATACTTAGAAAATAATGAGCTAACTGAAAATGCCCGGGCACGCCAATGCCCCTACAGCCCCAAACTCCCGGCACTGTCTCCCGTCATAGCTCCCGCCCAGAGCAGCATCACCATGGGGCAGACCGCCAGTATTAACGGGCGTATCCATCATTAGAATATCGTTTCTTCCCATGCCATGGTCACGGCTGAATCCCGTCCCGGGCACCCCTTGCGACATAACGGCCATTGCTACGCATTCAGACCGGAACTATGCATCCGGGATAGTGCTACGCATTCAGACCGGTGCTACGAATTCAGGCCATTGCTACGCATTCAGACCGGAACTATGCATCCGGGATAGTGCTCCGCATGCCGGCCACGGCTCGGTATACGGGCCGGCCCCAGTGCAGCACCTTAGTCTTAATGGGATCAGGCTATGGTCATTAGTGCCTTAACCTGGCGCACAGCACGTCATAAAGATGCCGCTGCAGGCTGCTCATACGCAGTACACTGCTGTACGGCATAACTGTGACTTAAAGGTGAAAGTGAAGCCACATCCGGTGCGCAGGCCTTTTGACGGTGCAATACTGTGATGCAGATCTTTGGCGCCAGTATAATTATCTCCTACAATTCATGGTCATCAGCCTTGCAGGGCTGACCATCAGGCCAGCAGACATACAGGACAGCTAAGGACACGCCACCCTGCTCAAAGGGCGTTCAGGTCCATGAGGAAATTCGTGGCACCATTGCATGCGCACTGGCCAATGCAGGCAGAGCTCATGCACTTTGAATAAGCTTTGCTGTGCCATAAGTGGCCGTTTGTGCCCCTTTTGGAGACCTTATCTTTCACAGTACGGCCCTGGGTTAATATAGACATGTCCCGTATCTGCACATGCGTCTGCAGCTGCGTATGGGACTGCAGCTGTACAAGGCTGCACCTGCGCCAGCAGCTGCGCATGGGACTGCAGCTGTACGATGCTGTACCTGCGTCAGCAGCTGCGTATGAGGCTGCAGCTGTACGAGGCAACAGCTGCGCAGGGGTGCAGTGGCAGCAGTGCTGCCCCGTGCAGACTTCAGGATTGCTGTCTGCAGGATACCCATCAGAGATGGTGCAGGAGACAACCGGCCCTGCAACTTCATTTTGCACAACATCATGCTCGGACTTTTAGGTCCGGCTGTAATCAGGCAAAAATTATGGATAACTTACTTCCCTACAACTGTGACATGGTTGAGCACCAGGTGCTCCAGGATCAACATCAGCTCTGCGGTACTTCTTACCGTGCCTCCCTCACCTCTGTCCGCCCACAGGGCCGCTCAGTGTTAAACAGCATGGCTCAGGCTGCCGTCAGCGTCTGGCGCAGCGTGCGCATGGCCGCCATTATAACTTGCGGCGCTGCCCTCATGAGCGTAAGCGTATGTGCCTCAGCCGCTCCAGCTGCAGATAAAAGCGATACCGCCGCCAAAGCCGAGACTGAGCTTTACGTATTTAACTGGTCTGACTATATCGACCCTTCTGTTATTACTGACTTTGAAAAAGAGTACGGCATCAAGGTTCACTACGATGTCATGTACTCCAATGAGGTGCTTGAAGCCAAGCTCATGGTAGGCAAGAGCGGCTATGACATCATTGCCCCTTCCCTGCATGTTTTAAAGCGCCTTGGCGAGGCTGACCTGCTGCTGCCTCTTGATAAGAAGCAGCTGCCAAATCTCAAGCACATGGACAAAGGCAAGATGGCCAAGGTAGCCACAGTTGATGAGGGTAATACCTACGGCATTCCTTATATGGAGCTGTCCACCGGTCTTGCCTATAACGAGCGTAAGGTTGCCGAGATTATGGGCCCTGACTTCAAAGTTGACTCCTGGGACGTGCTCTTTAAGGAAGAGAATCTCAAAAAGCTCTCCCAGTGTGGCGTAGCATCCCTGGACAGCCCGTCAGACATGCTCTGTACTGCTCTTATCTACATGGGCCGTGATCCTGAGTCCCAGAACAAGCAGGACTACCGTGATGCCGCTGAGCTGCTCAAGGTTATGGGCAAATACGTACGTTACTTCCACAGCGCCCAGTATTCAAACGATCTGGCTGCCGGTGAAATCTGTATTGCTCCGGCATGGGCCGGTGATGCTCAGCTGGCCAATCAGCGCTCTCTTGAGGCCAAAAAGGATAAGATTGTCTATGTAATTCCTAAAGAGGGAGCCCTGATGGGTTATGACATGCTGGCCATCACCCGTGATGCCACCAATGTCAAAAACGCTCACCTGTTCTTAAATTACATCATGCGTCCTGAGGTCATTGCCAAAATCTCCAACTACGTTCGCTTTGCCAACGCCAATGCCGATGCCACACCTCTGATTGATCCGGAAATTACCTCCAATCCAGGCATCTACTATGACGCCCAAACTCTCAAGCGTATGCACATTGTGGTACCTCCTGCCAAGGTTGAGCGCCTCATGACCCGCACCTGGAACAATGTTGTTTCCGCCTCTGCCGGAAAATAATTCCACTGCCCACAGTCCCTGCCCTGTCCCGCTACGGTAAGCTAAGGACAGGCAGCCCCCTGGGTACTGTTCTGGCCACAGTTCTGAGACAGCCCCTCTCATGGCACCTGCAAGCATTACCAGGACTGGCCACCATCAGGCAGGCAATTGAGCAGCCCGCTGAGCATCTTTGTGCTGGCGGGCTGCTTTGTTTGTGGGCGTCAGTGAGCGCAGACCCGGCCTTTTTTGGACAGATCATGCAAACAATGTTACATTATCATCGATGCAGCAGCCGCCCTCAAAGCGCCTGCAGCTATGGTTTTTCATTATTTCCCGTCTGACCATAAGCATAAGATCTTCACCTGAACTCACAGATATTCTGTAAGGCCAAAATCCCCATTCTGCACCGGGAGTCACTGGCAGCTGCTTGTCACCAGCTGTCCGTTACAGGCCATAAACCCTCAAAGCATGTATCTCATCTTTGCAGGTTAATGAGTGACCAGTAAGCCTTGTACATATCAGCGCCGGCCATAAGGCAACAGCTGCTCCAGCCCGCTGCAGCCCTATCCAGCTGCCAGGCACAAACAAGCCCCGACATGTAAGTTGAAATGTCAGTCCCTGCAGCACCATGGCCTTGAGAGCTCACAGGCTCATTCAGGAAAAGCCTGGCCAGTCCCGGCCATGACAGGCACGCCTGTCATGCCAGGCACGCTCTGTCTTAGCGTGCATGAGCTGCCAGGCCAGTACGCGTTACCCTTTCAGGTTTACCTGCCTCACTGTCGAAGCCTTATGCTCACAGTGCCAGACCCAGGCACAGAGGTACCCCGCATGATTTATACCGTTACCACCTCTCCATCTCTGGACCTGCTCATGCAGCTGCAGACACCACTGTGCGTCGGTCAGAATAATCGAGCGATTAAAGAAGAGCTGCGCCCTGGTGGTAAGGGTATCAACATCTCCATCATGCTCTACAACCTGGGAGTTACCTCTACAGCCTTTGGCTTTGTAGCCGGTTTCTCAGGCGATGAGCTCATGCGTCTTACTGCCGCTACCGGCGTAAAGACAGGCTTTATCCGCGTCCGTCGTGGCCGTACCCGTATCAATGTGCGTATCAAGGAGCAGCCTGCCCAGACCAGCATCAACGGTCTTGGTCCTGAGGTCAGCGCCGATGATATTCAGTACCTGGTGCGCAAGATCTCCGGCCTTACCTCTGATGACTATCTGGTGCTGGCCGGCATGGTACCTCCATCACTGCCTCAGGATATCTACGCTACCTTCTTTGAAAGCCTTAAGGACGGTTCTCAGCCTAAGGTAATAGTTGATGCCCCGGCAGATCAGCTCAAGTACGTACTCAAGTACCAGCCATTTTTAATCAAGCCTAATCTCAAGGAGCTGGGCGATTATCTGAATATGCAGATTACCGATGCCCGCAGCGCCCTTGAGGCCTGTCAGCGCCTGCAGTCTGAAGGTGCCCGCAATATCCTGGTATCACTGGGTCGCCATGGCGCCATTTTCATGGATGAACACCACAACGCTCTGCGCATTGCAGCCCCAGGTGGCGAGCTTATTGACCGTACCGGTGCCGGTGACTCCATGATTGCAGGCTTCCTGTCAGACTATATCGAGCACCATAATCTTGAAAGCGCCGCCTATATGGCTGTAGCCACAGGTTCAGCTACGGCTACCACAGACGGCATTGCGACCAGAGAAATGGTACAGGAACTGCGCTCTCAGATGACAGCTACTACAGCCGACTGGAGCGAGTCTCTGAGCTGAACCGTACCCAGCCAGAATTTGACTGTACGCTCTGATCCAGGCACGCTCAGCCACCAGACCTGCCGAAGCGGCCGTGCCATGACCGGAAATTTATAAACATCATTTTATTTGTTCAAAGCGCAAAAAAGCCCCGGATCATTGAGAGCCGGGGCTTTTTTGTGTCCCTGCAGGAGGGGACGCAGCCGGTCAGGCTGTTATCAGGACCATTGCACTGGAGACGACGTCCTGAATATGCAGGGGCTGAAAATTAGCCCTTTACTACCTTGGCGATTGCGTCAGCCAGGTAGTCAACGTTATCGTCGTTGATACCGGCTACACACATACGGCCTGAGCCTACGATGTAAATACCGTACTCAGCACGCAGCTTATCAACCTGCTCCTTGGAAAGGCCGGAGAAGGAGAACATGCCGTTCTGCTTGACGATGAAGTCAAAGTCACCGGCACCGGCATCCTTGAGCTTCTGGGCCAGCAGGGTACGCATGCGGTGCATGCGGACACGCATTTCAGCCAGCTCCTTCTCCCACATGGCGCGCAGCTCAGGGTTGGACAGAACGGTAATAACTACCTTCTCACCGTGGGCTGGAGGGTTGGAGATAGCACAGCGGATAGCCAGCTTGATCTGTGACAGGGTGTTAGTGCCCTGCTCTTTGGTAGCAGCTACGCAGGTTAAAGCACCGACACGCTCGTTGTACATGCCGAAGTTCTTGGAGTAAGAAGAGGCAATGATTACTTCGCTGTTGAGCTCAACAATCTTGCGTAAGCCGTAAGCGTCTTCATCAATACCCTCACCAAAGCCCTGGTAGGCAAAGTCAATTAATGGCAGGAGCTTCTTGCGGGCCAGGAAGGCAGCCAGCTCGTCCCACTGCTCTTTGGTTGGGTCGATACCGGTTGGGTTGTGGCAGCAGGCGTGGATGATAACAACATCACCCTCGCTGGCCTGCTCGAGGGTATCGAGCATGCGGTCGAAAGCCAGAGCGTGAGCGGCACGGTCGTAGTATGGGTAACGCTCGGTCTTAAGGCCGGCAGCCTCTACGATCTGGAAGTGGTTGCCCCAGGTAGGATCGGAGATCCATACACGGCTGGCAACGTGGTTCTGGTAGATAAAGTCAGCGGCAATACGTAAGGCACCGGTACCACCAGGGCAGTGGCAGGTTACGGCACGGCCATCGTTTACCAGAGCGTGGTCACGGCCAAATAATAACTCACGGGTTAACTGGCCGTACTCAGGCAGACCGGAAATTGGCAGGTAGGACTTGGATACTTCAGTGTCAACGAGGATCTTTTCAGCTTCCTTAACACACTTTAAGACTGGAGTAACTCCGGTCTCATCCTGGTAGACGCCTACACCCAGATTAACTTTTTTAGGGTTGGTATCAGCCTTAAAAGCATCGGTTAAGCCAAGAATTGGATCTGCAGGAGCTAATTCCAAGTGATCAAAAAACATATATACATCCCTGACATTGAGCATCTCAAGATGCTGCAATCATTCAAAATTCAGAGCCTGTGGCCCTGTAAACAGCGCCTATCCATGAACCTGACTGCCATGAGCTCAAAGCTTTAAGACAGGTCAGCGGCACTCGAGGGTGGCAACATGCCGGCAAATATCAGGACTGCAGTCCCGCTCTTGCCTTTGCCCTGCACAGTGCAAGGATAATAAGACTGTCATGTGTCACAAAAGCTATGTAAGCCAGTCAACACGGCGCATGCAGACAGCAAGTGCTGAAGCTGCAGCGTATAACTGTGGACAGTCCTGCGCTCATATCCGGTTCCATCCTGTAATCAGCATATGGAACACTGTGAGCTGTGTGCTGCAACAGCCGTGCAGGCAGTGCACACACGAGTGCGTCTATTATATGCAAGTCTTACTATATTCAGGCCCTTTATCCCAAAATTTGGGCATAGCCATGAGGCATGCTCCTCAAGCAGGCACAAGGGCTTAAATCTCATAAACACGCTGTTCAGCGACTATATCACGCATAAAGTCCCAAAAAACAGCCATAAAATACCAGAAAACACTGCACCAAATTAGTTCAATATCGGACTTTACCTCACCTCAAATCCCACCACTTTCCCATAAATTGCGCGTTATGCCTCATTACCATGCCACCCAGGCCCTGCTCCGCCCCAGCAACACAACACCATCCCCACCCTGTCACTCAGCGCAGAGCCCAGGTCAGAGTCAGGACCATGGTCACGGGCATGGGCAGGCAGATGCAGGGACAGCAGCTTAAGCCCAGTCGCCAGACTTACTCATCCCGGTCACATGACGCCATGACGGCATAACGGCCGCTCTGACTACCCAGCACAGTATGGAGCAATGTCCCGGCATGAGCACCAGTCCAGGCCCTGGCATGAGCACCAGCCCATACCCCGGCATGAGCACCAGTCCAGGCCCCGGCATGAGCACCAGTCCAGGCCCCGGCATGAGCGCCGTCGCAAGCAAGGCAATGATCTCCGGCACAGGCACCGGCCACAGCAGCGCAGGCTTAAGTAAGGCATCCATAAAGCAGCAATCCAGCTCCCGAAACTGTGTCCGGAAAGCTGGATTGCAATTAATTAAGGCATACCTGGTTTAAGAAGCCAATCTGGCTCCGAGGCTGCCTTCTGGCAGTCTGTGATCATCATGCATGAGCTGCATTATGGATTTTAGAGCGGTCACGCTCCATGGACAGAGTATGCTCGTAAATGCGCTTTGCTGACTTCTGCCAGGCAAGTGACTTCCAGCGCAGCACCATGGCTATGCCACGGAACCACTCATCAGCTGTAAAGCCAATCCATACGCCCATCAGGCCCCACTCAAGGTACAGGCCCAGGTAGCAGCCCAGCGGCACTGAAATACCCCACATGGAAATAATGGCCATGATCATTGGGAAGCGGGTATCACCAGTTGCACGCAGCGAGTTGATGATAATGACGTTTAAGATACGTCCCGGCTCCTGGAACACAGTAATGATAAAGAGGGTAGAGGCCAGGGCCATAACCTCAGGATCACTGGTAAAGAGGGAGATCAGCAGCGCACCTGTGCCCAGTGGCATGGAGAAGGTGAGCAGAATGGTTACCACCTCACCAATCTTGACGCTGCGAATGAGCTGGCGATTAGCCAGATCAAGCTTCATGGCGCCGGTATAGTGAGCCACCAGCAGCTCAGTACCCATACCAATGGAAGCGCTGAAGAGCATCAGCACCTGCACAATCTGGAAGTAAATGCCGTGGGTTGCCAGCTGCATGGCGCCCATAGAGGCAATCACACCGGTCATGAACATGTACTGAGTGTGCCATGACAGGTTCTCACCGGCTCCTGGCAGACCAATGCTCAGGATAGATTTGATTACATTGCGGCGGAACACAAACATGAAGCGTGGAATGATGCGGGTATTGGTACGGGCAATAATCAGCGGTATAAAGACCAGACAGCCGATGGTACGTCCAATCACAGTACTCATGGCCACGCCCTCAACGCCAAGCACTGGTACCCCCAGATAGCCAAAGAGGAAAAGGGTATTACCAATCACAGTAAGCACGTTTACCAGCATGGAAACGTACATGGCATCACGGGTACAGTTATGAGCACGCAGAATAGCTGAGCCTACCAGACAGATTGCCAGTGGCAGGAAGGACAGTGACAGAATCTGCAGATAGTTGTGCGAACTGGCCTTAATCTCCTCAGGCACCTGCATGATGTCCACTATCAGTCCTGTCGAGAAGAAGATAGCCGCAGATACCAGCGTACCGATAATCAGGTTGACGCCCAGACCCACGTGAATAATGCGGCGCGCCAGTCGTTTGTTATTGGCACCCAGAGCCTGGGCACATACTACGCACACACCGATATTAAAGAAGTTGAAGATGATCAGGGCAAGGTCAAACACCTGATTGCCAATGGTCAGCTCAGCAACAGCTTTTACCGAAACCATGCCCACCATGATGGTATTGATGATGAGGGTGGCAAAGTGCAGGGACAGGTCAATGAAAATTGGCCAGGTGAGCGACAGCAGCGAACGCTTAGGTTCCTGCAGGTCGAGCTTGTTAATACTCTTGTCCAGCTCGGCATCAAGGCGCTCAACCTCAGCAGGTGATGCTGTGGCCGACAGCTCACTTTGCTGATTGTAAACATCAACATTGATATTGCTGTTACCTGCGGCAGCTGCAGCTGCAGCAACAGCCGCTGCCTCCTGAAGCTTGCGGTTACCACCGGCCTCAGCTGTCATCACAGCCGCAATACGGGCCGCCTCAAGAGCCTGAGTATTGGATGCAACCACAATAGGAGCAGCAGCCTGCACGCCTACACGTGCAGCCTCATCAAGGTCAAAATTCCAGTTAACCTCGGCTCCATCACTGCCAGCTGGCCATGAGGCTTCCTCAGCATCATAGTAAAAGCTGCCCCTGCCATGATAGCCCTGCGGGCCACTGGAGCCCTCCTGCCCTTCATTAGCCTGACCGGCGCCTGCTGCAGCTCCAGCTGCGCCTGCCGCGCCAGCTGCCGCACCTGACGGTGCGACACCGGCATCATTACTTTGAGCATAGTCCTGAGCGAGGTCCTTAAGGCGGGCCTGATCGTTGAGCATCAGAGCCTCATTGAGATCTGATGCCTGAGAGATACTATGGGCAATAACCCTTTCTTCAGCTGCTGTCAGCGGGGCATGCAGACCATCTGCTCCTGCCTTGTCTGACCTGGATGTGCCCTGTGCCTGTACAGGGGAAACAGCAGTTAAATCCTGTGCGGATTCTTCCCTGGTCTGTTGCTTCTCTTGCATATGCATTATCGAAACACTCAAAAAAGAAGAGTAAAACTTAAAACTGTTGCAGCGCCTGATGCGCTCCTGAAAAGAAATCTGTAACGACTGAGACTGTCTGCACGTTCTGGATGCCATTGATACCGGGTCATGCGCCCGGCTCCCTCCGACCTTCGCACTGCGCCCTCTGCGCAGCTGGCACCTTCATACACTTTTACGCTCTTGCCTGCCCTTTGCTGAACAGTCAGCCCTTATCGGCCTGTACTGCCAGGCCCAGTCAGGCCCTGCACTGACCGCATAACATTCTGCAGCCACCTGCATACTCACCTGACGGCTCAAACCAGCGCAGACGCTGATCGCATATGCTGTTACTATCAGTCCTGCCGGCCCGCATGACCGTACAAAGGCATGCGGGCCCGTGCACGGACAGTGCGCACATGATGAGTCTTTTGGCTTTCTGGTTGCTGGCCCGGCTTCAGGGCACAAGACCAATGGGATATAAACTTGAGAGCAGCCCGGTATTTTTAAGGCTGTGGTATGAAGAAGGGGATAAATAACACTTCCGAGCACGACGTGGCACAGTCGCGAATATCGGCTCATAACCCAGGCTTTCACTGCCCCGGGCATGGCATATTTCCACTGTTAATGACTTCGTTTCTGGCGTGATTATAGCCACAAATATGACAGCGATAACGTTTTCGTAAAAATATTCTTTATTGACCTTTCAGGGGCTGAAAACGGCGCACAATATTTGTGCATCGTCAGGAATCAAATCTGAAATAACCGCACTGCCAATGGCTATTGGACGCCATTTTTTATCAGACATTCCCAATAAGCCTGGGATTACGCACCATTTTGCCAATGTTCATTAATATGCCCCCACTGTAAAAGATGAAAAAACCGGTAACAGTATGCAATTTTTGCATTCTTCAAAAAGTACACTGTATTGCTCTACTGTATTAACATGCGAACAACAATTGGGGCACAGAAAGCACATGATGGATCAGCACCATGACATCCGGCCTCGCCGCAGCTCAAAAATCACAGTCTCATGCCCGTATGCCTGCAATAACGCCCTCCAGATCCGGAGTCGACAAAAGTCACGAGCCAATGCTGCGCCAGCCACAGGGCAATGAACACAAAAGAGGCTGCCCACAAATTGTCCTGTTTAAGTCGAGGCACAACTCTCAGATAAAACATGGACTGCAAAATTAGCAGAGGCTCCTTGAGATGATCTCAAGGAGCCTCTGATTAAAGCTCACCATGATGAGCCGGCCCGGCAGAACTTGTGCCGCACATTCACATTGCCGCTGCCCCAGCGGCTGTCCCAGCGGCGGCCCTGACGGGCGCTCCTTCCACAGGAAGAATGCTGGCATATGCTGGCATATGCCTGCTTCTGGAGGCTGCCTGGATGAGCCAGGGGGCTTGGGACAGCTCTGGGGCATGATTGGGGATTAGACGTGCTCCATCAGGTCCTGAACGGTAAGGGCAACGCCGTCAGAAATAATGGCGTGCAGCAGACAGGCGGTAACGGAGACTACATCCATATCAGCTGACAGATCGCAGCCCCATAGGGTGGTGTCACCCAGTACGGCGCTGACAGTGAAACGGGCTGTGGCCTCGCTCTTCTGATAGTGGCTCCAGGCCTGCTGCATGCGCTCAGCCAGTGCCGAATCATCCTTAAAGCTTACTGACCTGCCATCAGAGCATCTGACCTCAATGTCACAGCTTGAAGCTGCATGCTGATAAAGCGCAGTCCAGGCTGCCAGGGCAAAGCACAGCTTTCTTGGTACTACACCACGGGATCGGGCGTCGAGCAGAGAAGGTATCAGGTGCTCCTTAACCTTGAGTGAGGCATGCTCAAGAACCTCTGGCAGAGCATATTTGAGGTCATTGTCAGCAAGACGCTCAATGGCCTCATCCACCCAGGCACCAGGCAGATCGGCGCCGGTAGTCAGCACTGGAACAACTTCATCTTTAATGACACTTCGACCATAGCTGCCCAGTCCCTTGTCGGCCATTACATCGCACAGATTCTCCATGGAGCTGAGCAGACCGGCAGGGGCCAGAGCCATCATACCGCCATCAATGACACGGCTGCGACGCAGAGCAAATGGAGTTACATCAACTGTGGTCTTGACGTTGAGACCCACCTGATCAAATGGCAGCTCCTTTAAAATTTCCTCTCCACCCTGCAGTACGAGCTCATGCACGGTCTGACCGCAAACCATGTTGAAATCTTCGTAGCCCAGCTGATTCCAGTACTGGCAGTCAACAGGCTCAGGATAGCCACTGACAATACGGTCAGCACAGGTATTCACAAAGCGGCAGTCACTGTCGAGCCAGGCTGTGAAAGAATCACCGCAGTTCTGCTCGGCAGCATGGCGCAGCACCAGATCACGAAGACGGCTGCCATTGTCCTCAACAGACTCACATGGAATTACCCACAGTCCAGCAGCACCTGCCTTGAAGCGCTCAAAGAGAATGGCGCACAACTGTCCTGAGAAGGTATCAGGACAGACATCGGTATTAAAAGGCTGCTCTGATTTGAAGACAATGCCGGCTTCTGTGGTATCAGAGAAAACAAACTTTACCTGGGCATCCATGGCAGCGCCCATGACAGCCTCCCAGCTATCACGAGGATTAAGCACTGAGGCAATTGAGTTAATGACGGCAGCCTCCTCCAGCTGGCCGCCCTGCACCCTGCCGTGCAGCAAAGTGGTATACAGGCAGTCCTGCTTTTTGAGCAGCTCTACAGGACATACGGGTCCCTGAGGCTGGGCATCAGCTGCAGCAGCTGCCGGTCCACGGCGTACCGGCATTTCCCTTGCGCCTTTGACATCATCAGTGACAGTAAGGGTACGGCCATTAAAGACACCTTCCTTATTGGCTTTGAAAATGAGCCAGTCGATCAGACCACGGGCCTTGCCGCCATCACCAAATACCAGAGCACGTACCGGAAGCTGAGACCTCTTGTCAGGTCTGATGGAGAAACTGATACTCTTCATAAATACCTCAAAGCAGATAATCCTCATTACCCTCTTCAACTGAATGCAGCACAGCCAGGCCGTCGCCACAGCTGCAGCGCAACCAGAGCAAGGCCACAGCTGCAGCGCAGCTGAAGTGCAACTGCAGATCAACAGCATCTGCACAGCGACAGCTGTTGGCTATGCGGCTGAATGTGGCCGTCGGGGCTGTCAGTCAAAGGCACGCCTGAGCGTGCGGGCACCATATCAATGATACGACCCGCATCTCATGCGAACAAGACAAAGGTATCAAAAAGACGGTTCTTACAGCCATGCAATGCCCGGTTTGTGAGCCCTGTCGTTACCTGAGCTTCCAGGGATGAAGGGAATCAGGCCATGGCGTTGATTGAGCTGTGCATTGCCGCCGTCATCGTGGCGCACAGTTGATATTAGCCGCAGACTCAGAGCCATTGGAGCTGCCAGCTGCGCTGCGGCAGAAGCCTGTTGCGATCTGGCAAGTGTAAGCTGCGCCGTGAGCTGCAAGTTGCGCTGCGGCGTATGACGGACGAGGTCTTGCGGCTGGCAGCGCTCTTGAGGCTGCAGGCCGGATATTTATTGAGAAAATCGGGGATTTGGAGGTATTGAGCGGCGGCGGATGCCGCCTGGCCCGGCCGGACCACGAATGTGGTACGGGCGGGCCGGAGAGATGAAAATGAGGGGTGCAGAAACGAAAAAACCGCCTCTGGGGCGGTTTCTTCTTTTATTCATAACCTGGCGATGACCTACTCTCACACAATCGTACGTTGCACTACCATCGGCGTGACTGCATTTCACTTCTGTGTTCGGAATGGGGACAGGTGGGACTACAGCACTATGGTCGCCAGGAAAACTGGTGGACTATATTGCAATCTTGACATCAGTATAAGTGGCGGAACGGACGGGAATCGAACCCGCGACCTCCTGCGTGACAGGCAGGCATTCTAACCGGCTGAACTACCGCTCCGCATTTAAAAATTAAGTCTGGCGATGACCTACTCTCACACAATCGTACGTTGCACTACCATCGGCGTTACTGCATTTCACTTCTGTGTTCGGAATGGGGACAGGTGGGACTACAGCACTATGGTCGCCAGACAAATCTGTATTTAAAAATGTTCAGTACAAGCTCTGTGCTTAACTCTTTTCTATCTAATGGTTA